>NZ_NPDI01000044.1:0-98944 GCF_002251265.1 Rhodopirellula sp. MGV
CGATGTTTGGAGACGAAGGGTCGATAGTGGGTGTTGCCGTGTTTTCACCGGTTGGTTGTTTGCCAAATCGTTGGGCTGTTCGGCGCGGTAATGGACCGGACCTTTGGTCCTCAGCGATTGAGGGTTCGGATGGGATTCCCAGCCCGTTGGGCTGGGCTAGGTAATTGGCTGGACCTTCGGCCCAACGTTGCGGGCTGCGGTTCGATTGATGGGGAGTGGCGTGCGATGTTGGCGAGCAGGGCTGAGTTGCGTTTGGGGTTGAACATCGTGGGGTTGTGCTTGAGGGTGAGAGTTTTCTGGATGGCAGGTCTGGTGTGGTCAGGCGGTGTTGGGGAACTCGTGTCGTTGTTGAACGCAGTGGCACTGAGATGCAAAATGCGGTGATCATTTTGAGTCCTGTGCAAACCACTTGGCTCTCAGGCTGACGATTTCGTCGAATGCGTGGTTTGGCGCATGTTGAGCCGAAATGAAGTCGCTTCAGCGACGAGTAATTCCTCGGTCGGAAAACTCATTGCATTCTGAATGCGAAGACTGAGTAGACCGATGCACTTTGGGAGATTGGCAGAATCGGGTCGTTACGCTCCATAACCAAGCGTCTCCAGTTTGTTGAGGATCACTCGGGCAAGCTTCTCGGCCTCGTCCATCTGCTGGTACAGCTTGGTGGTCAAGTCGGCCAACTGGGGCTCAAGCGGAATGCCGTCGTTTTCCAGCAGTGCCGTGCCGTCGTATCGTACCGGTGTGAGCACGTAGTTGATGGCTTTGACGTCTTCCAGCGTCGATCCTTTGCAGAAGCCGCGAACGTCCCGGTAGCCAGTGTCGCTCAACTCTCCGAGTCGATTGCGCTTTCGACTCGGAGAGTCGAGCAACGTAGATGCACCACGCAACTGTGCTCGAATTCCTCAGGCTTGTGGATTGGCCGGACTATACCGACCATGCGAAGCCCCCCGATGATCATGTCCAGCACCTGTCCGTCTAGGTCTCGGGATGTGTGCAGTGGCGACGAGGTCTCGCAGATTGTGCGGTGTCGAGTACTGGGGCCAATGCAGCAGACCACGGGGGAGGTTCTCGTCTCTACATCGAAAGCGACGAAGAGGCGGACCGTTCGATGACAACGATCCTGTTGAAGGACGGGCTTCGCGATTCCGCTCGTTTCGTTTCCAGCTCCGTTCGGGTTTGTCCGTGTCGTCTTTAATTGATTGATCGACCTGTTCACCCTGTGTACACTGGCCAGATGTACCCCACACCTTCATTAGAGACGACATGAGATTTTTAGCATCATTGCTCGTGCTGGCGTTTGCTTCGCAGGCAAACGCGGGCCTTCTAACATCGGCTTTCGAGTCCAGGCTTGAGTCCTGGCTGGGGCAAGGAGACCTGGATTTCACGAACGTCTTCACGAAGGCTCCGGCTTCTAATTCGTACGCTTTTCACGCTGCTGTGGATGGTATCGGGCCGACGATTACCCTGATGCGGATTTCGCGAGTGGAGAACAACGCGAAAGACCGAGCGGTCGGGCAGATTCTCGGCGGCTACAACCCGCAGAGTTGGAATAGGTCTGGCAATTTCAATCTCACGTCGAGCAACGCGGACCGGACGGGGTTTATCTTCAACTTGTCGACGGACACCAAGTTTGACCAGCGGTTGAGTGCTACAGCCTCTGATCCGAACGAACAGGGGCGGGGCCGATATCAGACGTACAACCGTCTAAACTCTGGGCCGAGTTTCGGTGCCGGTAGCGACCTTTTTCTAGACTACTCGCTGAGTGATGGCTACATGAGACAGTACTCGTACGGCGTGGCGGGGCCGGGGGCTTTTTCGAGCGGTTACGCCGGCAAGAATTTGCTTGGCGATAGTCGCTACATCGTGACGCGACCAGGCATACAGAATGGCTTCACCGATTTTCGGGTAAGCGATGTCGAGGTTTACACGTTCGCTCCCGCTGTGGTGTCGCCTCCGGTTGCGTCTGTTCCTGAGCCCGCGAGCGTTGCCCTATTCGGCTTACTCAGCTTGGGGGCGATCGCCCGACGTCGTCG
The DNA here is from genome assembly GCF_002251265.1 of Rhodopirellula sp. MGV. Taxonomy (NCBI): domain Bacteria; kingdom Pseudomonadati; phylum Planctomycetota; class Planctomycetia; order Pirellulales; family Pirellulaceae; genus Rhodopirellula; species Rhodopirellula sp. MGV. The sequence continues at coordinate 2,031 of NZ_NPDI01000044.1, forward strand.
ATAAACACTAGTCCAACTGGTCTAATTTCGAATCATCACAAGAGGCTGACGGGAGAAATCCTGGTCAGCCTCTCGTCGTATTGTCACGGTCAGGTTATTGGAGATTCCCAGCTCGTTGGGCTGGGCTAGGTAATTGGCTGGGCCTTCGGCCCAAGTTGTGCGGCGTGGCTGGAGCGTCGGCCCAAGTTGTGCGGTGCGGCTGGACCTTCGGCTCAAGTTGCGTTGTGTGGTTTGGTTGTTTGGAAGTAGCGTCAGCCGACGTTGTTGATCTTGGAGGACGACGGCACAGCTTGGGGCAGTGCGCGTCGTTGATGTTCTTTACGCACCACCCGCTGTCTCTGTGATTTGGTGGTTTGTTGAAAGTCGAAAGTGGTGCTTCATTCTGTGAATGTGGTTGCCCTTCTCGTTGTGATTGTGGAGGTGGTGGCAACAGTCGAGGTCTTTTCGATCCGATTTAGGGTGTTCGTGGCTGAGTGGTTCGCAGCGGTGCTGATTCAAGTGTGGCGTCTGGCTGATAGGGTGCGATTGACTGGCGTTCGGTGCTGCTAGTGTCCACTACTTAGGCCTTGAGCTCTCGCAGTGGCTCTTGGATGTCGGTGTGGTCGTTGCGATTTTGGCTGGATTCGCCGCGTTTTTCGTGGTTTATCGCTGCAGTGGGCAGGGTGGGGTGAGTGTTGCGACGTCAGCGCTGCGGACTACACTGCGCGGTCTGGAATGAACGAAGACACCTTCCCTTTGGACGGACCAAACGACTCCATGAAGAACGATTCTCTGCGTACTGTGTGTCTCTCGATGCTTGTCATCGGTTCGCTCATCAGTCCGGCCGTTGCCGCTGATTCAAAGAAAGACAAAGACAAGGACGAGTTGCGGCTCGAAGACCTCTACCCCGAAAAAGGCTTGTTCGGGCCCTCTGCCAGCAACGCAGAATTCTCGCATGACGGACGCTACGCCGCGTATCTGTATCGCCCCTACAACGAACGTCGGCATGGCAGCGACTTGTGGGTCTACGACTTCAAAAAGTCCGAAGCGCGACGCATCACTTCCATCGACATGCTGTCCGAGTTCCAACGCTCCGCACGCATTGTGATTGATGACCGTCTGGAGAAGCATCGCAAGAAAGCGAAGAGCGAGAAGAAGGATGACGACAAAGACGAAAAAGAAGACGGTGATGACGAGGAGAAGTCGGACGACGAAAACGACTCCGATGACAAAGAAAAAGACGAGCTGACCGAAAAGGAACGCGAGGAGCAACGTGAGATCTACATGACGGTGTCGGAAGATGACGCCGACGCCGAATACAGTCCCGTGTATTCCGGAATCGCTTCGTTCCGCTGGCACCCCAAAGAGAACAAGCTGCTGTTGATTTCCGAAGGCGATATTTATTTGCTTGAAGATCTGAACAAGCCAAAGCTGGCACGTCTGACCAAAACCGATCAGCGTGAATCGCAGGTCGAGTTCCTGCCAGACGGAAGCGGATACACCGTCCGCCGCGACGACACCGTGATTCAAACCAAGTTTGGCGAACACCTCGTCCGTCAGCTAACACCAAGCTTGCCATCGGGAGAAAACCTCAGCCGATACTCGCTTAGCCACGACGGAAAACGCATCACGCTGATCACGCGTACCAACAGCCGTGGTGGATCACGGAAAGTCGACATCATCCGATACCGCGATCGATTCGCACAATCCGACTCGATCTCCCGCACCGTTTCGGATGACAAGGTCGAGCCGGAAACCGTGCGTGTCTACATGTTCGAATTCGATGGCGCCGATACCGAAGAAGCTCCTTTGTTGAAGGTCTTCGAAGAGAAAATCGACGAGCCGCGCGACATCATCTCCGAACCGCGTTGGTCGCTCGACAATCAGCAAGTGACGTTTTGCTTCTTTGACCAAAAGAACTCCGACGTGCAGATTCGATTGGCCACCTGGCCTACCGAAGAAGAGCTCGAGAAAGGGCTGAAAGAAGCGGTCAAGGAACGCGAGAAAGACTTTCAAAAGGAGATGCGTGAAGCTAGGGAGAAAGACGAAGAAGACGTTACTCCGGGCCGACGTGGGCCTCGCGGTGGTCGCACTGAAGATCCGGAGTTGGTCGAGCATCTCGCCAAGATCGCTTACCAATTCAAACACTACGGCGGACCCAATACGCCTTCGATGGTCTCGCCCGACTTTGCCGACGATAGCCGACACATCGTGTTCGTCAGCGAACTGAGCGGGTTCCGTCATATCCATGTATTGGATCCGCTTTATGAAAGCGTTCGTCAGTTGACGGAAGGACGATTCGAAGTCTATCCGATTCGTTTTTCAGAGGACCACAAAAGGCTGTTCGTGACAGCGACCAAAGACTCACCCGCGCGTCAGATGGTGTATGTGCTGGAGATGGAATCGGGTGAGCTGACGCGTCTGAATGATCAAGAAGGCACGTTCTCGGACGTGGCGGTCAGTAACGACGGCAAGCGTATGTTGGCCAACTTCGTTCGCTACGGGGACCTCACCGAATTGGTGGCCCAGAACGAAAAGAACCAGGTCAAGCAAGTCACCGATTCACATCCCGAAGACGCTTCGCGGCTGACGAAGATCGAGCCGGAATTCTTTGAATATGAAAACCGCCACGGTCACACGATCTCGGGAATGATGTTCAAACCCGAGGGCTGGAAGAAATCGAAGAAGCACCCGCTGTTGATCTATGTCTACGGTGGCCCGCTCGGCAACCGCCACTTTGTCAACGATGGCGGCTACAGTGCCGACGCGTACTTCTTTCAGATGTACATGGCACAGAAACACGGCTACATCACGATCGTTGTCGATCCACGTGGACAATCTGGATACGGTGGGTTGTTCGAGAAGTCGAACTACGAGCAGGTCGGCAAGCCACAGGTGGAAGACTTGGTTGACGGTGTCCAGTACATGGCGGACAACTTCAACATCGACCAGAAACGCGTTGCGATCTCCGGCTGGAGCTTCGGCGGTTTCCAGACGCAAATGTGTCTCTACACCGAACCGGAAGTTTTCCAAGTGGGGATCGCCGGTGCCGGGCCGACGCAGTGGGAAAACTACAACTCGTGGTACTCCACCGGAACGATTGGCCCGTCACGCACGGGTGAGCCGGACCAAGAAAAGTACTCGTTGATTCCGCTTGCCAAAAAGCTTGAGGGGCAACTGTTGTTGGTCCATGGGATCGAAGACACCAACGTGCTGTTTCAAGACACGGTTGCGGTCTATCGGGCGTTGCTGAAGGCCGGTAAGGAAACTCATGTTGAGCTGTTCCTTGATCCGACCGGTGGACACGGACTTGGTGGCGATGTCAAACGGATCGGGCGGATGCGAAAGTATGAGCAGTTCTTGCTGCGTACGATCGGCAAAGGTCCCTGATTAAGACTCCGACGTTCCAAGCCACGGAAACAGCGAGTGAGAGTCGCTCGCTATTGCAGCACTTCGTAACGTCCTTTGCCGATGTACTTCATTTCTTTTTTGTTAACGCCATAACGAAAGAGCGATTGGTTTTCGGCGGGGACGATTCGCGGTCCATCGCTTTCAAGTCGCATGGTAAAGGTCAGCGTGAACGCCTCCGCATCAGGCGGTTTAAACGACCAGGACATACGATTGATCAAGACGCCGTCGGTTTCGTCTTCGTGATCGTTCGGCATCTGGTTTGGAAAGAACACCGGGATACGTCCTTCGATCATCGAAGTGCTGGACGTTGTCGGCGGTGGAAGGCGTTCTGGGAATAGGGAGCGCTCGATTGACTGAAACTCGGGGTACGAGGAAGTTACTCGAAGCTTTAACTCGCGTGGATCTCTGTAATCTGCACCGTCTGCTCGTTCGTGGACGAGTGCGATCTCATAAGCGTGGGTACCGTGTAGGTCATAGGTGAGCTGCGTCGTCTGCTTTGGTGCATCGGAATCCTTTACGCTTCGCTCGATTTCGATTTGCAGTTTGTGGACGCCGCTGGGCAGCAACAGGCGAACTAGGTCATTCATGTTGCCTTTCTGTTCCAGGGTGAAGACGCCCAAGGCCGCGTCGTTTTGCCAAAAGTCGTCGACGTCGGATGCGTACTGGAAAACTGTTTTCAGCTGATCACCTTGCTGTTTGGCGTCATTGATGGCCTTGTCGAGTTCACGTTCCTTGTCACGCAGTTGTTCGCGTTTCGACGACACCAATTTCGTTTCATCACGTTGTGCTGCGACCTGGCGATCAAGCAGACCTTTCGCCGATCGGTCGTTGACGAAGACTGTGATCAGACAAACGCAGGTGATCGAAAAGATTACCAACCGCAAGGCGGAGAATGGCGTCCAGCGGCGGATTGGTGTTGGATCGGTGTTTGGTTCAGTCATCGTGAGACTCCGATCCGAAGGCTGATTGATCGACACTGTCTTGATCGGTACTGTATTGATCGACACTGAACGGTGCGAACGTTTCAGGCATCGGAGTGCTCGAAAGCCAAAGCCAAATCGTATAGTCGACTGGAAATACCAGGTCTGTCTCGCCAGACGTTTCTAAGTTGGTGCTCACCAAAGTCGACGACAACCGGCCACGCTTGTTTGCTGGGGCTAGATTGTTCGCTGGGGCTAGACGGAGGTCGTATTGCTGCTTGGGGGCCGTGCTAGACGAAGAGCGGAATCGATAGCTGGAATGAGTTGAGGTCGTTTTAAAACACGTTTGTTGGTCGACTTTGAGTGAGAGGGTAACAAACCCACTCTCCTGCCGAACATTGGACTGGGTCAGGACAATGTCGTGGATCCCCGGCGAGAGTTGAATTTCACCGGGCAACGCGTCAAATGGCGACTGATCGAGCCATTGCTGATGATCTAAGTCCGAGCGTCCTTCCCTGGGAAAGGAATCTTTCACGGAGACCGCCGTACGCAGGAACACCGGGGGTTCTTCGGGAACGGAAATTCGATACGACCAAACGTGAGAATTCGGATCTTCCTTTAGAACCGGAAACAGGCGGAGGCCGATCGAATCTGGTTTTGGCACCACTTCGTGATAGCGGGATTGGATTTTCTCGAAAGCGGTGACCGCGTTCCTGTGGACCTCTGCGACTTCATGGAAGTAGTCCATGCGACCATCCGCATCAGCGAGCAAGCCGGTGGCTTGGTCTAGGTCAAGTTTGGCGAGCTTGAGATGTTGCGCGGCGGAAAGCAATGCCGCACGTGATCGTTGCAATTCCTGTTTGCCGCGGATGACAAGCATCGCCAAGGCAACCAAAAAGGTGATTCCCAGCAGGTCCCGAATACCGAATTTCAATTGCTTCCCCACCCGTTGGCGTTTGCGTCGCGAAATCGTGTTTTGGGAATTGTAGCCCTGATGATTGATCACCGCGAACGGAGGGGATCGCAATGCTAGTGCTGTGATGAAATCCGGACGGGGCTGTTAACGTGCGTTAACGCAACGATGTGTTTGGGGCAAAGTGATTTCATGTTTTTTTAAGCAGCGAGTCAGTTCTTCGTGCGGTCTCCACGTCCGATTTCCGGGGGGAGCCACGTTCGCCAAGAAACCCCACATCATGTCCGAATTTCGCAAAGATGCGGCAATTTATTACAAGACGGATTTGCCCAAACAGCTTACAACCTCCAGCATGTCACGTGCCCGGTGAACGGGCCCTACCTACACTTCTTCAGTTGACGATGACAAAAACAATCACATGCATCGCCCTTGCCTGGCTTTGCAGCTTCACCTTGGTTCCGGCCTTTGCACAGCAACCCGCCGAAAACACTAGCGACGTCTACAAACAAGAGATGGAGTCGCTGAACGCGGCGATCCAAAAGCATCTTTATGACGAAGCGTCTGGCAACTATTTGCTGGTCGTTGATCCCGATAAACGCGAGCGGAAAGACGGGTACCTTCGTGAGTACACGTACATTTGGTCCTTGTGCGCGCTGTTCCAGGCGGCCAACGAGATCGAGAAAGTCGATCCGGAAAGCAAGATGGTCGATCAGTTGATCGAAAGCATGAAACCGTACTGGGATCCTGCTCCGCCAATCGCCGGCTATTCCGATTACTTGATGGACTTGAAGCCTGGCGAGCGATATTACGACGACAACCAATGGATCGGTATCACCGCATTGGACGCGTACGAGCGTACCGGTAAAAAGTCGTACTTGGAACTCGGGAAGTCGATGTATGACTTCATGATGGGCGGATACGATGATGTGCTCGGCGGCGGGATTTACTGGAAAGACACTTCCAAGGACACCAAGAATACCTGTTCGAACGGTCCCGGCGTGTTGGTCGCGTTGCAGATGTACTTGGCCACCAAGGATCAAAAGTACCTCGATTCGGCCCTGAAGATTTACGACTGGACCAACGAGAAGTTGCAGACGCCATCGAAGTTGTACTACGACAACATCAACACCAAAGACGGTGGCATCAACAAAGCGATCTTTTCGTACAACACGGGTACAATGTTGCAAGCGAACGTGTACCTGTACGAAATCACTGGCGAGAAGAAGTACCTCGATGAAGCGAACGCGATCGCGGAAAGCTCGCTGGATCACTTCTATGGCCGTGGACGTTTTCGGGACGACTACTGGTTCAACGCTGTTTTGCTTCGTGCGTACCAGCACCTGCTGAAACACAATCCGGACATGAAGTACATTCGCGGGTTCCAACGTTGCCTCGATAACTCGCTTCGCTACGCCAAGAACGAGCAAGGCTTGGTTCAACGACGCGGTGAAGTCCGCAACCTTGTCGATCAAGGCGGGCTGTTGGAAATCCTGGCCCGTTTCGCTTGGTTGGAAAAACACTACGATCTGACGACCAAGCAATAGTCTGCTCTCGTTGCGTTTCATTGCCAAACTGGACAGGGTGCGAGTTTCAACTCGCACCCTGTTTGCTTGCTGGCCCAACGCTTGTCGCCGCTCTCTCCTATGAACCCTGCCCCACCTCTTGATGCCGCCATGCGACATTTCTCTGCTTCCGACGTTGATTCGCACGTTACGCTTCGCGAGCCATTGGGTTCGCGGATGAACGCGCTGGTGCGCGCTTGGCTACTTGTTGTTTGCGGATTGCTTGGGACTTGCACGATGCTGACTCGGGCATCGGATGCGGCCGAGTTGCCAGCCGGATTTAGCGAGACCAAGGTTGCTGAAGGTTTAAACCCAACAACGATGGCGTTTGCACCTGACGGACGACTGTTTCTTTGCGAGAAACAGGGGCGGATCCTGATCATCGAAGATGGCAAGGTGTTGGAGACACCACTGATCGACTTTTCGGAGCAGGTCGACGGTTGGAACGAACGTGGACTTGGCGGTCTGTGCTTTGATCCCGAGTTTTCCAGCAACGGATACATCTACCTTTACTACACCGCTAAAGCACCGTCGCACAATCGCGTCAGTCGATTCACCGTTGTTGGGAACACCGCTGCAAAAGCCAGCGAGCAGGTGATTTTTGAGATCGACAATTTGTCCAAAATCGGCTGGCATAACGGTGGTGGGATCTGCTTCGGCAAAGACGGCAAGCTCTACATCGCGACGGGTGAAAACGCCAACGGCGACAACGCACAGAACCCAAGCAATCTGCTTGGAAAGTTGCTACGCATCAATCGCGACGGTTCGATCCCCAGCGACAATCCGAATAACGGCAAATTCCGCGATCGCAATCAAGCCATCGTCGCTCTCGGATTTCGTAACCCGTTTGCGATGACGGCGCATCCGGAGAACGGGACGATCTTTATCTGCAATGTGGGTGCGAAGTACGAAGAGATCGAACGCTATGACAGCGACGTCACGCCACAGCATGTGAACTATGGTTGGCCCAATTTGGACGGACCACGCGGCGGGCAGTATGGCCCAGAAGGGTATCGCGACCCGGCGTACGCTTATGACCATGGCAGTGGTCAAGGAACGGCGTTGTGCGGCGGCGACTTTTATGTCGTGGACGGTGACACGCCGCCGGCATTCCCGGCAGAGTACCACGGGGCGTATTTTTTCAGCGACTATGGTGGCTGGATCAAGTACATCGATCCGTTTTTGCCCGAGGTCCGACACGACTTTGCAACCAAGATTGCTCGTCCGATCGATGTCGAAATCGCCCCGGACGGATCTCTGTGGTATCTCGCTCGAGCCGGGAAAGGCGGCGGATCTGATGAAGACAATACCGCGACAACAAACGGTTCGCTTTGGCGAGTGGAATGGACCGGGCGTGGCGCTGCGACGCAGTTGAAGTTCCTTTCCCAGCGAGCTTCGGCGAACGTCGGTGGCTTGATCGGTCCGGCTGTACAAGTCGCCGTGCAAAACGCGAAAGGCGAAACGATCACATCGTCGAAAGCTTGGGTGACGTTAAAGATCAAAGGCCATGAGGCAAAAGAGGCCGCGATCGCAGCGAAGCTTTCGGGCACAATCGTTCGACAAGCGATCGATGGAGTCGCGACGTTTGATGATTTGCGAATTGATCGGTCGATCGGTGAGTTGGCGATTGAGTGCAGTAGCGAAGGTTTGGCGTCAGCTTCTAGCGAAGTGTTTGAGGTCGCAGCGAAAGTCGATTTGCCGTCGATCACGCCGCGAAGCAGCACTTACAGTGGACCGGTGCATGTGCAGATCGAGTGTGCGACAGAAGATGCGGTGATCCATTTCACCACCGACGGGACGATGCCGACGACCGCGTCACCGGTCTATCGTGAACCGTTTCTACTGACCAACAGCAGTATGGTGCACGCGATCGCTACACGTTCTGACCTTGCCGACAGCGATCGCGCGAACGCCCTTTTGACGATCAGCGACGAGAAAGCGTATGGGATGGACTTCCGTCCGGAAGTGACTGGTGTTTCGATGCCGCCGGCTAACGGTCCGGAGATACCAACAACGTTGACGGCAACCGGTCTGTTTAGCGATGTGGCATCATTGAACGTAGCCGCTGGCGTCGTGCCCTATGACGTCAACAGCCCGCTTTGGTCGGACGGCGCAGACAAAACACGTTGGGTTGCGCTGCCGGCTCGTGGACGGATCAAATTCGCTGACCAAGGCGAGTATCAGTGGCCGGGCGGAACGATGTTCATCAAGCACTTTGAATTGGTGGTCAACGAAAGCACTAAGCAGAAGCGACGCTTGGAAACGCGTGTCCTGGTGGTTGATGAAACGGGTTACGGTTACGGGGTGACTTACAAATGGCGTGGCGACAATGCTGACGCCGATTTGCTGACCGAAGGATTGGACGAAGAGATCGAGATTGTTGGCAAGGACGGGCAGACGCGTCAGCAGACGTGGCACTACCCGTCACAGCAAGAGTGTTTGCAGTGTCACACGGTTAAGTCTGGTTTTGTGCTTGGGCCAAGTACTCGGCAGCTGAACCTTGAGCACCGTTATCCGTCGGGGCGAGTCGACAATCAGCTTCGCACGTGGAACTATCTGCAAATGTTTCAAAGCGACATCGATGAGGACCGCGTCGCAGGATTCGAAAAGCTGGTGCGTGTGGATGACCCCAGTGCGAGCTTGGAGCATCGAGTGCGTTCTTATTTCGACGCCAATTGCGCGTTTTGCCATCGGCCTGGTGGGACGGGGGCTCAGTGGGATGCTCGCTACCTGACTGAACTTGCCGATCAACACAACATCAACGGTGCGGTCCGCGAAACGTTTGGGATCCCTGGGGCAAAAATTGTCTCTCCGGGTGACTTGAAACAGTCGATCATGCACCTGCGATTGACCTCGTCACAGTTGACGCAACGAATGCCTCCCGTCGGCCGAAACGTAGTCGATGTGAAAGCGGTAGATGCGATTTCCGAGTGGATCGAAACGCTGGAACCGGCAGCAGCGAACGGGATCGTTTCGGGCAAGGTCTATTACCTGACAGCCAAACACAGCAACAAGCGTTTGGGGATCTCTGGCGATCAACTTGGCGCCGATGGTGCGACGGCACGGCAGTCCAGTCCTGCCGCGTCGAAGGAGAAGCAGGATGCGAATCAACGCTGGCAGTTAGACGAGATGGGGAATGGATGGTGGCGTCTGACGAACGTCGCGAGCGGCAAGGTGCTGGATGTACCAAGCGGCTCGAAATCAAACAGCACCGCGTTGCAGCAGTACCGTGACAACGGAGGCGACAATCAGCGGTGGGCGTTAACTCGGACCAACGACGGATACTTTGTGATCACATCAAAGGTCAGCGGAAAGAACGTTGACGTGGATGGAGTCAGCCGGGCGGACGGCGCGGAGATTCATCAGTACCAGCACACTGGCAACGACAATCAACGGTGGAGCATCACGCCGGTGGATCAGGAATAGTCCTACGCTAGATTCAGCGAGCAACGGACAAATCGACCCATTGTCGCCTTTCGCTCCGCGAAAGTAGCGTTCTTCAAACAGCCGACTGGCAAAATTTTGTAAGCACATGCACCAAAGTTGCGGTGCGTAGGATTCGCGCGACCGCCTGGTATAGATCGCAGTCGATGAACTTGGGGCTGATCGGTTCGTCATCGCGGATTGGTCTGAACAGCAGACTTGTTTGACAGTGCAGCGGTAAATCGCGGAGTCACCGAAACCCCCTCATCCCCAGCCTTTCTCCCCCAACTACGACCAAGAGCAAGGCTCTCATTCGCCCTTGGGGGAGAAGGGAGCCAGAGTTTGGATTGTGGGCGTTTGATCAAGGGGAGCGTGGCATGGGGATACGCACTGAAATTGGTTGCGACCGAAATGCGCCGTCATCAATGATCTGGTGGGGCGATTGCCGGGTTGCAAAGATGTGCCACCGATGCCGTGTCGGAGCTTTCCCGTGGTTTGGGTTAAATGGTAGCAGTAGATTGATCTATCCATAGTCGCCTTTCGCTCCGCGAAAGTAGCGTTCTTCTTGCATGCCGTTAGGCGATGCTTTGCAGGTGCACGCACGAAAGTTGCGGTGCGTAGGATTCGCGCGACCGCCTGGTATAGATCGCAGTCGATGAACTTGGGGCTGATCGGTTAGTCATCGCGGATTGGTCTGAACTGCAGACTTGTTTGACAGCGCAGCGGTAAATCGCGGAGTCTCCGAAACCCCCTCATCCCCAGCCCTTCTCCCCCAAGTACGAACAAGAGCAAGGCTCTCGTTCGGCCCTTGGGGGAGAAGGGGGCCAGAGTTTGGTTTAGGGCGTTTGGGACGCATACCGTTCGGCGATGCTTTATATGTGTACGCACGAAAGGTGCAGTGCGTTGGATGCTCGCGAACGTCTGAATTTAATCGCAGTCGATGAAGTTGGGAGATACGTTGCGGTGTTTGGTTTGGGATGCTGGGCAGATGGCGACTTTGGGAGAGAACTTGATTGAGTATCGACAGACCGCTATCCGTTAATCGTTGAGCAACTCGAAGGTTGCAACTTGGCCGTCTTTGCCGGCTAGGAAGCCGGTTCCCGTTTTCTTGTCGACTCGCAGTGTGTAGTAACTGCCGGTTGATAGGTTGCCCCAGGTTTTGCCGGCGTCTTCGGAGTAGGCGACGCCGGTTCGGCCGCAGGTGATCAGTCGGCCTTCTCCTAGGGATTGAACACAGGCTTTGTGTGGCATGCTGACGCCGGTGGCGTTGTGCCAGGTCTTGCCACCGTCGGTGGAGGTGGCGACGTTGTTTTCGGATTGCTCCGGTTCGAGGTAGTTGCCACCGATCACGACGGCGCGATCGTCGTCGATCAGGTCGATTGAAAAGATGCCGGACGACTCGTTGCCGCTGCGAATTGGCGTTGAGAATGCCTGCCACGTCTTGCCTTCGTCGGTTGACTTCCATACCCGTGCGACCGAACCGCCGGTTGCGATCCAGATGCTCTGGCCCCGCGCGACAATACTGGTGCCGCTCGCTGCGAAAGCGTATTCACCCTCGGCAAGTTTTGGACGCTGAGACAATGGTAAGTGATGCCACGTTTTGCCGGCGTTGTTTGTTCGATAAAGGTCGAGGTGTCCTTCCAATGGGTCGCCGAACAACCATCCCGTTTGGCCGTCTGCGAGGAACGCCATTCCGTCGAAGAAACCTTGCGGATCCGAATTGACCAGGACGGTTTGCCAGGTTTGGCCATTGTCTTCTGAGCGAAAGATCTTTGATGCCGAGCCCGCACCGATGCTCATCAACAGCACCGTGCCATCAGGCAAAATTTCGATGTCGCGAAAGTCTGGCTTTTCTGAATCTGTAGCAGAAGTATCCGGCACTGTGATTTGTTGCCAGGTTTGGCCGGCATCCGTAGTTCGAATCACGGTCCCTCCCGTTCCCCCGAGCCAGGCTTCTCGGGCGCCATGCATCGCCATGCCACGGAACGACGCGTCGACTCCACTCGTTAGTGGTCGAAGAGCAATTGCATTGGGGGAACGCTGTGCCAAGGCAGTCGGTGCGGGCGCGGCCAACAGCGTCAACAAGACCAATGTGATAGGAAACTTCATTTGTCGCTCAACGGTGGACCAAGTCATGTGGAAAATCAATGATCGCATCGTATGCAACAAGCTTTGTTTTGCAAGCAGATGTGAATGTGCTATGGCTGGCGGGTGAAAACTGTTCCGCCACAAATGTTGATGCCTTTGAAAGGTACTTGCTTTGGCCGAGTAATCCAGGTGTTTTCGTGAGATGCCCCATCACGAGTACTACAGGTTTAGTATCTGTGTATTCCGATCAACATCACCTTGACGAGCTGTGTTGATCTAGTTAATTGACCCACACTGGGGCAATTTTTATGGAGCGTTCGAAGCGTCCCACCAAGAAAGGAATCGTGTCGTGGCCAATAGCAATTTCAATTCTGCACTGCGGGATTCCGTCGTCACGCACCTCGTTGCGGCGATCGAAGCGACTCCGTTTCGGCAAAGCCCCTTTCCGCATTTGAGTGTTAGCGGTTTCTTTCCAGCGGATGTGTACGCGACATTGTTGGAATCGTTGCCGCCTCCATCGCACTATCACCCATTTTCGTACAGCAAGCACCACAATACCGAGGGCGATAGCAACCGAAAGCGATTCTGTCTGGATCAGGTTTCGCTTGATTCGTTGTCTGGAGGGCTGCGAGAATTTTGGTGCTCGGTGCGAAGTGCGCTTGGGAGCGTCGAACTGAAGCGAGCTGTGTTTGAAAAATTGAGTTCCGGTTTGGCCTATCGCTATGGATGTAGCCAGAGCGAGGCCGCCGCATTGCCCGGGTTTGCGTTACCAGAGTTGTTTCACGAAACGGGCGGTTATTGCATCAAGCCACACCCTGATACTCGAAAGAAAGTCGTGACGATGCAAATCGCATTGCCAGACTCTGAAGATCGCCGCGATCTTGGGACCGAGTTCTATCGACGCAGCACTAACCCGATGGCATGGCTGCGTGAACCGAAAGGCTTCGAGATCGTCAAACGTATGCCCTTTGTTCCTAACACGGCTTATGCGTTCGTTGTGCTGAACACGATGCGTTTGAAAAGCTGGCATGGCCGCACGACGTTGCCGGTCGAAAGTCCGATCCGCAACTCGCTGCTGAATATCTGGTACGAAAAGGCAGAGAACGGCAATCAAGAGATCGTTCGCGAAAACGAGGCGAACGACACCGACAGTCGGCTTGTGGCATGAGTATTAGAAGCGACCAACCCAGTCGCGAATCCCCAGCATGATCATCTCAATGGAGACTGTGCCGAGGTAGAGCGCGGTGACTCGGCCAGCGATGTCGATGTAGTGTTGGATCAGATCCTCGCGGGATGCTCGTACGTAGTCGTGCAGAATTTTTAGCAGCACCATGACCGCGGTTGACGCCGCGACGGCGACGACGATTGCCAGGCAGGCCAGCCAGGGAGCGCTGGTCTTGCCAATCACAACACTGGCGCTCAAGGTTCCAGGGCCGATCAGTACCGGCATCGCGATCGCACCGGAGAGATTGGTGGATTCGCCACGAAGCATCTCGATTGCTGTCGGACCGCGAAACATGAATTGCATGCCGATCAGAAGAAACACCGCGCCGCCGAAAATTTGGAACGACGCGAATTCCGCTTGGACAAGTGTTGAAAAAATCGCGTCGCCAGCCAATGCAAAACAGATAAAGACGACAGCGGCGATCGCGGCAGCACGGATGAGCACGCGGCTGAATTTGGCTCGATCAACCGTTTGAACCACATCGCTTAGGTAAACGATCATTAGGAACGGATTCAGCAGGGCAAGGAGTAGCGAGATCGCTTGTAGGAATTCCAACATTGTTGAATTTGGTGAGCAAACGGAAGTCAATCGGTACGGAAACCAGCCGGTCTTGCTGGCGGTGCGAAGGTAACGGAGAGTGCCTGATTGGGGCAACTCATGGGAGCTTATTTCCCCTTCGAGTGGTTCACTACACGCCCTAGTCATGTGTTTCTAAAACACGGGCGTTTGGCGGGTGAGCGGAGTTGGCGATCTCTGGTAGGATCGTTGGTCGCGGCTACAGAGAATCCCCCCACAAGCACAGCCAACCCCGCAAGAGACGTGATGCAGCAACTTACCCCCGAAGGACAGCGGATCGTGTCGGATCTTTCCCAGCGTTATGGTTTTAGCCCAGACGCGGTGACTCACATGCTGGTCGCGGTGCTTCACGGCAACGGCACGATGGCCCAGTTTTGTCATCCCGAATTTGCCGGGTCCGGGCAATGGATGCGGGGCGGCATGTTGATGCTCGGCGACATGTTTAACAACGTGCTGAAGTCAAACGTTGACGCACTTTGCAACGAGATCTCTCAGATCCTTGCCAACCAGCCAGGCTTACTTAGCACGGGCAGTTTTCAATCGCAAAGTCAAAGCGGAAGCGGGCAGCAGTCCCAAGCGACGGGCGCATCGCAGGCGACGTCGAGTCTATTTGTGCCAAATCCTGATGATCATTGGTGGCCAACGGAACTTGGGGCACCGACTTCGTTGGGGTCACAGAACAATGTTCGATACGCTTACTTCGCCGGTAATCGACGCCTAGCGGTCAAGACTGGTGATCAGGTTTGGGTCTACGACACGTTGGATCATCAGATCGGAGGTTTTTCGCAGCAGCAAGGTGGCGGAAGTTCGATCGTCTTCAGTAGCCAGTATGGTACGATCAACCTGGCCACTTTGCCGGTGGTTTCCCAAAACGGACAGCCGCAGCAAGCAGCGCCGCCTTCAGTTGAGTCTGTGCAGCCAGCGTTCAATCCAGAGCCGGTTGCTGTGCGCCAATCGAGCGACGTCGAGGGGACGAATGCGATGCCTTCTCAAGGCGAAGACATCATTGACCAGATCGCTCGACTTGGTGAATTGAAAGACCGTGGCATTCTGACCGACGAGGAGTTCATCGCCAAGAAAACGCAGCTCCTCGAACGGCTTTAGCGCTCACCATTCGACTTCACGCGGGCGGATGCAGTAGTGGTTCAACGCTGACTTGCATTCCGATCAGTTCAACGGGCGCGCCAAACTGGGTGTAGACCGCGACATCGGCGGCATCGCGTCCGTAGGCGATCGCAATCCGTGCGCCGTCAAGGTTCGATTGAGTTGGGTCAAAGGTGTACCATCGGCCGCCCACGTAGGCCTCGAACCAAGCGTGTAAGTCCATCGGCGTAAGCGTTTGCAAATAACCTACGACCATGCGTGCTGGGATCGAAATAGCGCGGCACAGCGCGATGCCCAAGTGAGCCATGTCTCTGCAAACGGCCATCGATCGTTGGTTCACTTCGACGGCGCTGATGATTTGCTGCCCGGTGCCGGGGCGATAGTCTAGCGTTTGCCGGATGTAGTTCACGATCGCTTGGCATTGATCCCATCCGGGCGTTTGCTCTTGTGTCAGCGAAGCAGCCATTTCGGTGAATCGGTCGGATTCACAGAATCGACTGGGCAGCAAGAACGGTAGCGTTTCGACCGGCAGTTGCTCTGCTGGGACATAGGGTGCGCCTGGCATCGCGTCTGCTGCGTCGGCAGCCTGGATATCGGCGGCGGTGTGGATGGAAAACGGTCCAGCAGGCGCGACGATTCGCTGGCAAAGGTTTCCGAATGGGTCAGTGTATTCGACCGCCGGTACGGACGGTCGCAACGTGTACTGCTCGCGAGCGACCCACTGTTGCATCCCGCTACGCGGACGCAGCATGAAGAGAAATGGGGTTGGAGCCGCGGCATCAAATTGCAGCGAACAAGACGCATGGACCCACATCATGAACCTTGGGGGCAGGATAATTGAGAGACTCGCCAGCAGAGGAGATCATAGCACCGATGCGGTCGAGCTAATCGGCAGCGTTCCAAAGTACGGACGACGCACCCGATCCAAGAGTGTAAATGCATACGTTATGCAAATGCAGGTCGCTACGGAATCAGGCTTGGCGAACGATCGCGGTCGACGGGACTGGGCATCGAATGGTCGGGCCGGCAGGCATAGCTGAAATGCCACAAAAAAAGCCCGTCGAACGAATCTGTTCGACGGGCTTTTCAGCTACCCCGCTAGGACTTGAAGCGTCTCGTTTGACGCGGCAATTTACGGGGGCAATCTTC
Organism: Rhodopirellula sp. MGV; assembly: GCF_002251265.1. NCBI lineage: Bacteria > Pseudomonadati > Planctomycetota > Planctomycetia > Pirellulales > Pirellulaceae > Rhodopirellula > Rhodopirellula sp. MGV. The sequence continues at coordinate 18,381 of NZ_NPDI01000044.1, forward strand.
TGACATTGGGCAAGCGGTGCAGAAAGCGGTGCAGTTGCAAAGACTGTCGACTCACATCAGCAACAAGAGGCTGCGGCAAATAACCGCAATAAAGGGCGATTGGTAGCAAATGACGGTTGACCGCTCTTTGCCGATTGTTAGATTTGCTAGTGCCTGCAACAAGTTTGCGGGCAGGAAGCTAATGAGTTGCGTGAGATCACAGTATCGGGGCCGAACTGCGTTGGTTCGGTTTGTTGTTCCCGCCACTCAAACGCTTCCACCATGACTACTTGTGACGCTTCGTGCTCGCTCATCAGCGGCATGGGATCACACCATTGGAAGTTTGAGCTTCGCGGCTGTTGCTTGTGCTTGCCTATACGGCAGTACGGGGCGGTTGTGAGGGGAACATTCTTTCGCCGGTGTTCCCATGCCAAGGCTGTGGACTCCGGTTACCCAAGGAGACCACGGACGATGAAGACGGAAGTACAACCGCTTGCACACAAGACTTCTGCCGCTGCACGGATCCTTTCTGTCAGCACAAGAACGCTCTACGACTTAACAGCACCTCGCGGCCCAATTCGAGCGGTCCGCATTAAGAAGGGGTTGCTGTATCCACACTCCGAGCTTGAACGCTTCTTGGCGGAAGGGCTCGCTGCGTGTGTCTCTGAGGAAGGCCAGAAATAAAACGAGCCCGTTCCAGTGGCGTAAACCGGAACGGGCCCAAATCGTTTGCTTTCTGGACGACAAACGGAGGTAGGCACATTATGGCGGGGGCCATCGCGGAATCAAGCCGCATCACTGCGATTGATGCACCTTGGGATTACTACGCGGATGACTTGCTCCTTTCGGTAACTCACCGAATCGAGAACGTTATCAGGCTGGAACAATCCAAGGATGAGCCAAGTTTCTTGGCAAGCCAGACGTTTGACCGAATCGTCAAACTGTACTTTCAAGCGTTCGACATGGCACTGAGCCGCGGGGCGGGCGTTGTCAGCCTTGGCGATAGGCTCCACACAAGCGACGGCGAAATCCAAGGGCGTCTTGAATCGTTCGAGGATCACTTTCAGCTTGGCGGCGGAATCCTTTCGTTGTGGCATGAAGAACGGGGAACGAAGCTTGCCCAGTCTGAGTTCTTATCCAATGGTGCCGACCTTCTCGACGACGTGGTGAACGGCATGTTGGCCGGCAAGGCCGACGCGTTGTTTGATTGCGGCGAAGCGTTGGAAGACATCGAGATTGGCCCAGGGCTACTGACCATCATCGGGGCACCGCCTGGACGCGGAAAGACCGCATTGGCACTGCAAGCCGTCTATGAGGCGGTCAGTCGGCAGGATGGACTTCAAGCCGTTGTTGCGTCTTTGGAAGTGTCCCCCGCGACATTGCTCAAACGGCGGTTGGCGGCGTTGCTCGGCGTGTCGTTTGACTCCATCCGGTTCAACCGCCTGACGGAATCACAGCGGCAAAAGCTTTTGAAGCTGGACGACTTCCGGCGGACCTTGCAGAGCGTTGGTTTTCTGAAACCGGAGCGTTCTGGACTCGGCGACCTGGAAACCATGTTGCAGGAGTTCGACCGGCCTGGATTGTTGCTCATGGATTACATCCAGCTTTTCGGGGCGGAGTCAGCAACGGCGGCGGAACGCGGGGCCGCAACGATGGCGACTGCCCGGCGATTCTGCGAACGCGGCTGGGCCGTGGTAGGCGTCTCGGCGGTTGCGCGGGCCAGCTATGGCAAAGGAGGCGTTGGAAGCTTCCGAGACACGTCAGCAGTGGAGTACAGCGGCACATCGTGCTATCTGCTTGAAGAAGCCACCGAGTACGAGGACGAAGACAACAAGCCCGCCGTGCGTGACATGGTGCTGCGATGCTTGAAGAACCGCAACGGAGCCCTGAAAAGCATCCCTCTGACGTTCGACGGGCCTCAAATGAAATTCAGTCGGCAGCTCAACTTCTCACCGGAATTGGAGAAGTGGAACGGGACGGACAACGAGGGCTTTTGATGGAACGGACACCGCTACCCCGCTCAAACAAAGGCAAGAGCGCAAGACGCTGGACGGATGGGCGTCGACTCCAAGACGAAGTTATCCCCACACTACCGAACGCCGGTTGCGTTGCCGTCTTCTGGGCTTGCTGGTTCAACGCCGAGTACACCGAGCGTGGTCACTTGGTCTTTGACCTGACCAGCACGCAGCTAGCACCCCTCGCCGGACAGAACGCCCGGTCGGTTGAAAGGCATCTCCAGACGCTTACCAACGGGGGTGTTTTTGCGACCAGAAAGGGAGGTTGCAACAAGGGCGGAAGGGCACTCGGAGCGGAACGCCGAATCACTTTTCAGCCATTCAAAAACCTACGCACTACTGCGTAGGTATCGGAAAAAAAACCTACGCAGAATCGACACTAAACCTACGCAGAATCGACAGTAAACCTACGCAGTACTGCGTACCTCTCATAGACAAAGGCATTACGAGGTCGTTTTTGACGCTTCGCTAAACGCCGTCGTAAGTGGATGAAAAATCATGAAGGACCGACCCGGTTTCCGCATCGAATTGCAAGCCGACTCACCGGACGATCGGCGGACCATTCGGGAGCTTCGCCACATCATCAAAGCGTTGCTTCGCGGCTATCACTTTCGATGCCTGGCCATCCGGGCACTCGAAAATACCACTGAGGAAAATAAAACGTAAATATTTTCCGTGGCTGGATTCTTGGTGTCGCTGCTTCTCGCTGCAATCTGCCGAGCAACACCCGACCTCACACCTATCGCAATGTTTGACAGTTCCCGATTGTCGGTAACGATACCGCAATCGACCGCAAGCAAGAGAGCACACATGGACGACCAGGAACTACCAATCGAACGCCCGAAGCTTGGCATCATGTTGCCGAGATTCACTGAGCAAGAATTGGCGATGCTCGGTGAAGCACTTTGCATCGAAATGGCAAACCACCGCGAGTATTGCCAGTGGTTGCTGAACATGGTCTTCAAGGAAGTCCATCGACGCCAAACACCAGGCACCGAAGCAGAGATGGAAGTGACGCCGATCTGGGGTGCAACCGAGATGGGGCCCGTTCTTCTGGGGTCTTACATCTTTCTGCGTATTGCGTTCCCTGATCGTGTTCACGAGTTCTTGGAAGCTGTTGATATGCACATCGTCGCAAGTTCGATTTCACTGCTCAACCAAATCGGAGCCCAGCAAAGTGCCTGATAACGATCGCTTCATCGAAGCCCCTGAAATCCTGGAAACGCTTGGCTTTTCCGATGACACGCTTTACCGCCTCATTGCTACCGGCAAGTTCCCTAAGCCCCTGCGGCTTGGCATTCGCAAGCGAGTTTGGTTGCGTGCAACCTTTGAACAACACATTCAAGACGCGGACCCAAACCGCGACGAAACTTCCGAAGCCAAACAGGAGGCTTGACCAATGGACGGTTTGCAAAATGCAAAGTTTGTGCAGGTGATTGCACCCGGTGCGATTGTTGACAACGCATCGTTCACGACTGCCGAGATTGATACGGCGGGCTATGACTACCTGACGCTGATTTGCAACGTCGGGGCCACCGATATCGCAATGGCAGCGATGAAGCTTCAAGCGAGTCACGAAACAGGAACCGGGTTCGTCGACGTTGACGGGCTCGACATGGACGGCGATACGGACGCATTCGGCGGTACCGCAGCACTCCCAAGTGCAACCGATGACAACTCGCTGGTTGTCTTCCAAGCGGACTTGAAGAAGGGCAACTATCGCTACTGGGATCTGGTTGCCACGGCTGGCGACGGGTCGACCGGAACCTACCTCTCTGTCGTCGCGATTTTGACCGAAGGCGAGCGGGCACCGAACACGGCCGCACAGTACGGCGTTGAAACTTTGTTGCGGAACTAAGGGGAATTGGCGAAATGATTAAGACGCTGAATAGCAAAGAACTACGTGAGGAAATCCGCGAACTCGAAGCACGCGCCCTGGCGATTGGCCAGCTGGCGGAAGCGGAGGACCGAGATTTAACCGCACGGGAGCAAGCGGAGTTTGACTCCATTTGCGGCAAGGGTGACCCCAATTCGGCGAACTATGTTCCCGGCGAAATCGACAACCTACAACAAGATTTGGTCCGGGCAGTGAACCGTGATAAGGTCCAAGCCAAGATTTTGTCGGACCGAGTGGCGTCGGGGCAAGTTCGTTTTGCGAGTGACGAAAACACCCGCAGCGAGAAATGGCAAGTCAACGCCCAGGGCAACCGCTACGCAATCCTGGACAAGCAGGACCGCTTTGCCGATTACGTCAGCACTCCATGCAAAGACGCATTTGGACACGCGGTACTTGCTTACGCTTTTGGGCCTTCACGAGACACGCCCGAAGGCGTGGTCAACCTTATGCGTGAAGGCAGCGGAGCCGCAGGCGGTTACACCGTTCCAGAACAAATGCTGGGCGAAGTGATCGACTTGGCGCGTGCAAAGTCTGTCCTGATGGATGCAGGCGTGCGGACGGTTGCGATGACAAGCGACTCGATGAATATCCCTACGCTTGAATCGGACGTTGACGTTGAGCTACGCGGCGAAGGTGAAGCTATCAGCTTCTCCGAAGTGACGATTGGACAACGCAAGCTGTCGACTCGAACGGCTGGGTCTATCACGAAGTGTTCACGTGAGCTTTGGGAAGACTCGCCGACCCTCCTTGCCGCACAGTTGCAAAACTGGATGGCAACTCAAATGGCCAAGCAAATCGACTCCATCGGCTTGAATGGCTACACGTCGAAGCCGCATGGATTCTTTGGGACCGAGGGCATCAACTCGACGGATTCGATTGGCGATATCGACTGGGTGGACGTGTCCTCAGCGGTGACGCGAATCCGCGTGAACAATCACGAGCCGACCAGCTTCGTCATGCACCCAACCGTGCACGATGCATTGTTCAACATCGAAACCGGTGATGGGGAGAACTCGGCACGCGGTTGGCTGGAAGCACCGCCAACGATTCGGGGCAAGCAGTATCTTCCGACGACCAATTGCCCAGCGGGCAAGATGGCAATCGGAGACTTCTCCAAATACTTCATGGGTGTTCGCACTGGCATCGTTATCGAGGTCAGCCGCGAAGCTGGAAACGCTTTCCAGAACCATGAAGTCTACATCAAGGCGACTGCCCGCTTTGACTTTGTGAGCGTCGATGATACGGCGTTCGAAATCCTGACCGGTATCACCGTCAGCTAGCGAACCTCTCTGTCTAGCAACTCGTTGTTGCTCGGCGTTCTTGGCTGGCTGCACTAGGGAAACCTGATGCAGTCAGCCTTTCAATTCAACGGTGAGGCTATGGCATTACTCGACCAAGCGGTTTTGAGTGCGTTCAACGGGAACGAGGCAATTGGGCTCGACGACATCGTGAGTCATTGTGCAAAGCCCGATGACATCGAACAAATGCGGCCAGCGGTTGAAATCATCATCAACCAGTTGGTTGCACGCAATGTTGTTTACAGCGTAAGCGTTTGCCCTGGATTGTTTGTGCTCGCACCGAAGCACAGGCCAGCAGCAACCAGCAACGTGCAGCGTGGACGCATCAGGGGATGAGAGACACCGGGGGGGCGTTTTTTCTGAGGGGTCGAAAGGCCACGACCTATCGTTGTCCCTTTCCGTCCGTGCGTGCATCAAAATGATTTTTTTCGAACAGGTGTTCAGGTAGTCCGATGGCGAATCTTAACGCTCTAACTCTCCGCATCAATGCTTCCACAGAAGGCGTTTCGAGGGCCGTCCGTACGGTACGCGGCGACGTGGGACGCATCAACGGGATTCTAAGGTCGACGGCAACAGCGAGCGACCGAGCCAAACAAGCCCAAGAATCGCTGGGAAACGTCTGGCAAACGGGTGCGATCACGGCAGAAGAGTATGAACGTGGCTTGGCGGCAATCAACAAGCGATATGGGGAGCAGTCCGAGGCATCCAAGCGGGTTGACCAGTCTTTCAACCGCATCAAAGGGCTGATTGACTCGACGACTCCACAGATTGAAAAGTCGAAGGAGCAATTCCGCGACCTGCACACGGCTTTGCGATCGGGGAAGATCACCCAAGAGGAATACACGCGGGCACTCGCCAAAGTCAAAGAGGAAACGCGTCGGTCCAAGGACGAACAATCGGGAGCAGCCGAGGCGGCACGTCGGCAGGAAGCTTTGCAACAGCGGGTGCAGGCGGTTTTGAATCGAGCAGCACCAGCGGCACACCGGCTTTCGGTTCAGATGCGTGAGTTGCGTTCGGAGCACCAGGCGGGGCGAGTATCGGCAGCGGATTATCATCGCGCGAGTCAGATGCTAACGGCCCAGATGCGGCAAGCTACGCAGGCATCGAAGCAGGCCCAGTTTGAACACCGGCGACAGTCCGAATCGTTGCGAGACCTCGCCGTGAAGGCAGGCGTTGTGACGCTGGCCTATCGCGGCGTGAGTAGTGCTCTCGGCGTGTTCAAGCGAGCGGGGGCGACTGCACTGGGCCTCGAACAGGCCACGATTCAATATGAAGTCTTCACCGGGTCGGCCAACAAAGCGAAACGAATCATTGAAGACCTAAAACGTCTCGATGCCGATTCGCCCATCTACGGATTGCCGGAGTTGCAGCGGGCGGCACAAGCGATGCTCGCCTATGGGGTCCGGAGCGAAGGGGTTACCAAGCGAGTAGGACAGCTTTCAGCAATCTCGGCGGGCAACGCGGATGCCATGCAACGGCTATCACTTTCCTATGCCCAGGTTGCCGCCAAGGGAAAGCTGATGGGTGAGGAAGTCCGTCAATTTGTCAACGCCGGATTCAACCCGTTGCAACAGATCGCGCAAGACACGGGCCGCTCGATGGACGACCTGACGGCGGCAATGGGTAGGGGTGAAATCTCCCTCGCGATGGTTGAACGGGCGATGGACAACGCGACGGGAGCCGGCGGAAGGTTCTACGGCATGAACGACAGGTTGGCGGCATCAACCGGCGGTGCAATCGCTCGATTGCGGAACGTCGTTGAAGTCACGGCGGTGGACGTCCAGACGAAGTTCTTTCCGGCGGCACGGCTAGCTGCGAACTCGCTTTCCAATTCGATTGAACGGACTCGAATGTGGGCGACCTCGCTTTCGCGTGGTCAGCGGAACATGATTCTGTTTACTGCGGCGGTTGGCCCCGGTTTGGCTGTGATGCATCGCCTGACACGCATCATTCCGGTGATTGTTGCAGGCATCCGAAACTGGACGAAGGCGCAAATTGCTCTGAACGCGGTGATGGGCCCCGGCGGATGGGTGAAGGCCATCGGCGGTTTCGCACTGGCAGCCGGGTCCGTGGTGGCGATTGACTACGCCCTGCAGCAAACCACGACGACGGCGGAACAAGTCGCAGCGGCAGCGGGAAAAGCCGAATCGAACTTCAAAGGCATGGCGGCGGCAGCGGAGCGTGCGGCCAAAGCGAGCAACGCATTCGCAACAACACGAAGCGGTGGACCTGACATCGACAAGGGCAGGCTAAACCGATGGCTGCACGAGCAAGAAGCCGCAAAGGCTCGCGTTGCCCAGGTCACTATCAACTCGATGGAAGAAGCTAACGCAAAACTGCGTGAGGAACAACGTCTTCGTGGGGTGACCGAGACGCAGCGAGAACGCGAAGCGTTGATTGCTCGGGGTGCAACAAAAACGCAGTTGCTCAACCTTGCCCATCAGCAAAAAGAGCGTCAGGTTCTGCGCGAAATCGAGGCGGCAGAAAAACGCCGGGTAGAGCTTGCAAACAAGCAACTTGACCTAGCCAAGCAGCGACGTGACTCGATTATCGGCGAACGCAAAAGCCTTGCCGATGACGCGAAGCGGGTGGCCGAATCTGTTCGGAGCCCGATTCAGCGGATGACGGATGAGCTAACGCGATTGGAGCGGATGCGTCAGACCGGACTGATTGACAAAAGGACATTTAACGCGGCTTCGGGCGACGTTGCCAAGGGCTTCTCGCAGCAACAGTCGATCAAAGTCGAACTGCCACCAACGATTGGCAAAGGCAGCCGTGAAGAATACCAGATGATCGCTAAGGCCCAGAACGCTGCGGCCCAGAAGCAGGCGAACGAGCATACGCAAAGGATGGCCCTTGCCACCGCACACAAACAGGCGGCCGTCGAAGCGACAAAGGCGATTCACGAAAGTAATCGGCTACTCAGTCGGCTGGAAGAAGCTATTGAGAGGCAGGACGTGGGAGGAGCCGTTTAACTTTTCGGACTTGACCACGCAACCGACACGGGCAATACTGGCCTCGCTGTCGGTGTCGCCTGGAAACGACACAGACTTGGCTACGGCTTCAAAACGCCGTCGCGACAAACGCATTGCTTACACCTTCTGAAAACATTTGAGAAATGACAAAGCCGCAAGATTTGTGGGGTCCATGCAAAGCCGCCTGCACTGGCAGGTATGTTGGCCAATGGCCAGCAGGCGATGCACCCGACTGGGCGTAAGCACCCGGTTTCCAACAGGTCTTGCGGCTTTGTCGTATGCGTTCGTGATTTGTGCGCCATGGCGCACATTTTCAGCGCAAGGAATCAGTCATTCGATGACTACCACAAAGCCCAAAGTGAAGAAGATTACGCCAGAGCTTCGCCGCACCCACATTGAGATGATGGCCCGGCAGATTTGGCACACGCTCGAAACAGCCCAAGAGCATTGCGACTGGCAGCAGCACCGGATTGCGTGGCTAACCGTGTCGTCTGTTTGGGTGCCATTGCTCAACGTGATTCACTTCCGACAAACGCTAGCGAAGAAGCCAAACGACCCGCGTTCAACTCGCATTGTTGAGAGCATCGCAGCAACTCGAACGCTGTCCCCGGATGCTTTGACGCGGATGCGTGAAGTCGACCAGATGATTGTCATGGACCAGTCATCAATCGAGAACATCGAATTGGCAATCCGATGCTGCAAAGAGGTCTTGGAACTCACCGAGAGCCACTCGCAGAAGAAGAAACGCCGCAAGGAAGTGGAAGCCAATAAAAAAGCCACCGACACGGGACGCATGCAGCGAATGGTGACGGCGGCTACTGGATTGCTGACGTTCGGCTTGTCGTCGAACAGCTAACGCTTTGATCCGCTAGGGGCGGCAACCCCTAGTGTTTGGGTACCGGCGGGGTGAGGACGTATCACGGCGATGGGATGCGTTTTTCTCTGCCGGTGCCTTCAATCTAGTTTGAAGGTGGACGGTTTGCAAATGGTGGACAATGGCTAGCATCACAAAGAAGGCGAACGGGCGGAAGGTCATCCAATTGGTTTGCCCCGATGGGAAACGTCGGTCAATCCGACTGGGCAAAATCGACATGGCCGGTGCGAAAGATTACAAGCACATGATTGAGGCTATCGCCTCGCGGCGTTGGGGCGGGCTTCCGCCGACTTTGCCGCAAGTTGAATGGCTGAACGAACTCACCGACGACGTACACGAACGGCTAGCATCGTGCGGCGTTGTGTCGAGCCGCATTCGAATCAAGCTCGATGAAAACCGAGTACCACCGCTCGGTGAATTTATTGACGGGTACTTGGCGAAGCGTACCGACTTGAAAAGGTCGACGTTGGAGCAGTACAGCTACACCCGGCGGTTGCTGGTTGAGCACTTCAAGGCCGACACCGACATCGGCGACATCACACCCGCCGACGCGGAAGACTGGCAGCGGTGGATGAAGGCTTACGTTTGGAAGCCAGCGAGCGATACCACCGAAGCGGTGACACTGGCCCCCGCGACAATCAGCAAACACACCAAGCGAGCAAAGACGATATTTGGCTACGCGGTCAAAGCTCGGTTGATAGCTGAAAACCCGATGGACGGCATCAAGTGCAGCGGGGAAGTGAATCGGGACCGGGATCACTTCATTGACCGAGACGAGGCCGAAAAGATTCTCGATAGTTGCCCGGACCACATCTACCGATTGGCGTTCGCGCTTGGCCGCTATGGTGGTTTGCGAATGTGCGAAATCCTGACGCTGGAATGGTCGGATTGCAACTGGGCCGACAACGAATTGATTGTCCGCAGTCCAAAGACGGGAACGCGATACGTGCCAATGTTCGCAGAGCTTCGCCCGTACCTGGACCAATCACACGAGCTTGCCGACGATGGGGCAAAGCGTTGTCTTGGCCGGTTGGCGGTGACGACGAATCTCGGCGTTCAAATGATGCGTTACGTTCGGCAGGCCGGAGTCAAGGAATGGAAGAAGCCGTTCCAGAATTTAAGAGCGACGCGCCGCACAGAGCTTGAAGAAGAGTTCCCAAGTCACGTTTGCGATGCGTGGTTGGGGCACTCAACGAAGGTCGCGAAGGGCCACTATTTGCAAGTCACCAAGGCTCACTTAGAGCGTGCGATTGCTGCACCAGAAAAAGCGGTGCAGAAAGCGGTGCAGTAGATAGCGGAAATGAGCAGAAATGCACCGCAATGTGCACCGCCCCAAATAAAAAAGCCCGTAAAACCAATGGTTTACGGGCCTCAGAGCTACCCCGCTAGGACTTGAACCTAGAATGACTGAACCAAAATCAGTAGTGTTGCCAATTACACCACGGGGTAGTGGCTGCTGCTTGAGCAGTCCGCGAAGTGTAGCAAATGCTTCGCGGTTGCCAAATAGGACTCGGTCACTTCTTGGCAGGTTCGGGAGAAATTTTTTGCTGGCGTGTTGGTCACTCTGTGCTTTTGCCCTCCCAATACGAAAAACGCGAAGGGTCGGAACCATCGCGTTTTGATTCATTCCCACCTGTTAGGGATTCGAGTGGCCATAGGTTGTGGCCATCTGCCGGACCGAGTCTGCGATCGTCGCGCGAAACTCGTCCGGTCCGATGATTTCGGCGTCGGCACCGAGCGACAACACTCGCGGCAAGATCTCTCGCGGATGCGAAGCCGGCACTGTCAGCATCGTCGTTTCCTCGTCAATCTCTTCGAGCGTTTGCTCAGGATGCCAGGGGTCTTCGCGAACATACGCTGCGCTGCGTTTGCCGAGCTTGATTTGGACTTTGGTTGGTGAGTCACCGGAGAAGATTCCGATGCTGCTGCCCAGGTATTTCGCCAAGTCGATCTCTGGATCGGCTTTGAAGTATTCGTCAAGCAAACGCGCTTGATGGAAGCGGTCGAGTTTCCAGTTTCGCAGCCGTTCGTTTTTTTCTAAGTTGCGTGTGTCGTCTGCTTTCGGTGTCGCGGCGACGATATAGATGCTGCTTTGGTAAACCGCTAAGCCGTACGGTTCGATCTTGCGTGTCGAAATCGGTTTTCCGATCGATTGGTAATCGATTTCGACTAGCCGGTGTTCCAGGATCGCGCGGTTGATTGTTTTCAACATGCCTTCTTGGCGCTCGTAGGTTTTGTACGGAGAGCCAAAGACATGCAGCGCCGCGCGGTAGCGGGCGTAGTGGTCGAAGACGCCGTTGGGAACGGCTTCTTGGACTTTGTTCCAGAACGTTTCGATCCCGCGCCAATACTGTGTTCCCATCAACGGGTAAAGCAGTTCGCGACCGATGGAAAGTGCGATCAGTTCGGTGGAGCTGATCCCGATTTCGTGGACGTCGGTGGTGTTCTGGCCCAGTTTGAAAACGCGTCCACGCTGGACTGTTTCGGACTGGATGTCGAATCCTGCCGCCTGCAACGCCTCGATATCGCGGCGAACGGTTCGCTCGTGAAGTTTGGTCAGCCCGAGATCGGCGACCAGATCGCCACGCAATTCATCCAACGTGCGGCCAAACCTCGAAAGTTCGAGCAGTTGCAGTAACTTGTGCTGGCGGATGAGCTGTTCGTTTCTTGCCATCAGGAACTCGTTTTCCCGAGTTGAATGCGAGAGGTGGGTGACGTGGTCGCCCAGATTGTATGGTCCATCAAGGCGAGCATTCTAGGATCCCGGGCGTGGAAGGCAAACCTGTCCGGCGAACGAGCGTCTACCGTAGACTAGCGATTCTTCCGCAGGCCAGTGTTGCCGTGCGTTTTTGCCGGGAGAACCGGCTCTGGAACGAGTTCCCCCCTCAGGTTGTTTGAGGAGTGCCGCAATGTGATGTGGTTGGGAGCCAGGGCGAGAGAGAGCAGCGCGTAGAAATCTGAGTTGTAAAACCCGGCCGAGCACGGGAAATGGTCACTCAAATCGTTCGCACCGAGCGTTTTGCGGTGATTCTGGCATTGGAGCCCTGTTTCTAGGGCGAACGGGCTGACGAAGTCTTGCGGAGCCTGTTCCCAAAGTGTCGATTGTCGTTCATGATGACGACTTCAGGCACTTCGTTCCCCTTTTCCGCATAGCTGATGTCCATCGTCCCCGAATTTGCTGCCGCACTCGCGAATCACCACATCGAACTCGAAGAAGAGTTGGCGTTGCGATTGCAAGCGTATGTGACAGACATGTGGGACTGGAACGAGCAATTGAACCTGACTCGTCACACGACCTGGGACCTGTTCGTCGGTCGCGATTTACGTGACTGTTTGCAGGTTTCGAAAGTGATTTTGCCGGGTGAAGAAGTATTAGACCTAGGCAGCGGCAACGGCGTCCCTGGAATACCGCTCGCGATTTTGCGTCCCGACATTGAAGTCTCGCTGGCCGAGTCGGTTGCCAAGCGTGCCAATGTACTTGGCGAAATGGTCGCCGAGTTAGGGTTGCCAGTTCCCGTGTACGCATCACGCGGTGAAGAGCTGCTCGACGATTTTCGTTTCAGCACTTTGATGTGCCGTGCGGTTGGCAGCATCGCGAAGCTATGTCGTTGGGTGGAGCCGTACTGGAGCAACATTGATCGAATGTTGTTGATCAAAGGGCCCAAGTGGATCGAAGAACGCAAGGAGGCACGTCACCTAGGCTTGATGAATGACCTTGAACTTCGTCGCATTGTCGCGTATCCGTTGGGTGACGACGCCGAGCAAAGCGAAGGCGCGATTTTGCAAGTTTGGCCTCGCGGACGGCAACTGCAGAATATCTTTCCCGAGCAATAGACGCGGCCGCGTTCAACGGAAACCTGCGTGTGCGCAACAAAAAAGGCCGACACGTTTTTGTGCCGGCCTTTTATTGGATTGCAGCTTGTCAGCCCAATGTGGCGTGATCAGCTGTAGTTTGGAGTTGGCGGACGGTAGTCGCTGAGGTTGATCGATTTGAACCATTCGATCGTGCGTTCCAGTCCGTCGGCAAGCTTGATCTTGGGTTCCCAGTTCAGCTTTTCTTTGGCCAGCGAAATGTCTGGGCGTCGGCGGGTCGGGTCGTCTGAAGGCAGCGGACGCTGGACCAGTTTGCTGGACGAACCGGAGATTTTGATCACGAGTTCGGCGAGTTCTTTGATCGTGAATTCGTCGGGGTTGCCGATATTGACCGGACCGATGAAGTCGGGGGTGTTCATCATGGTGATGATTGCGTCGACCAGGTCATCACGGAAACAGAACGAGCGGGTTTGCGAACCGTCCCCGAAGATCGTGATGTCTTCACCGGCGAGAGCTTGGCGAATGAAGTTCGAAACCACGCGACCGTCAAAGGGGTGCATGCGTGGTCCATACGTGTTGAAGATTCGCACGACGCGGACATCAACTTTGTTGCTGCGGTGGTAATCCATGAACAGCGTTTCGGCTGCCCGTTTGCCTTCGTCGTAGCAAGCGCGAATTCCGATCGGATTGACGCTGCCGCGATAGTCTTCGGTCTGGGGATGGATTTCCGGGTCACCGTACACTTCGCTGGTGCTGGCTTGCAAAATGCGAGCGCCGCAGCGTTTGGCGATTCCCAGCATATTGATCGCCCCCATGACGCTGGTTTTCATCGTCTTGATGGGATTGAACTGGTAGTGCCCGGGTGCGGCCGGGCAGGCCATGTTGTAGATCCGATCGACTTCGAGAAAGATCGGCAAGGTGACGTCGTGGCGGACCAATTCGAAGTTGGGGCGGTCGAGCAGGTGCGAAACGTTTGACTTTTGACTGGTGAAGAAATTGTCCAGACAGATGACATCGTGCCCTTCGTCCGTCAATCGTTCGCAGAGATAGGATCCCAAAAATCCAGCGCCGCCGGTGACTAGAATTCGTTCAATCATGTGGTAGTGGTGTGTTTGAAATCCTCTGAAATGATCGCGCCCGATGACTATTCGCAGCGGAGAACGCAATTATCGATCAAGCGTGTGGTGCCGACATGGGTCGCTAATAACGCGACGGCGGACGCGCTGATCGTATCGATCGGTTGCAAGTTTTCGCAATCCACAATCACCGCATAGTCTACTCGATCGACCCCCTGTGAATCGGGCGTGTCAGCGAGTGGAGCGTGAAGTATTTCAGTAAGTTTGGCAACATCCCGCTGACCATTTTGGAACGCGGTTTGAACGCCCGCTAAGGCACGCGACAGACAGAGGGCTCGTTGCCGTTCGCTGTCACTGAGGTATCGGTTTCGGCTGCTCATCGCCAGTCCGTCAGATTCCCGAACGATGGGGCAGGGCATGATTTCAATTGGGACGTTCAAATCACGAACCATCGTTTCGATGACGCGCAGTTGCTGGTAGTCCTTTTGCCCGAAAAATGCGTGGCTGGTGGGCAGGATTTGGAACAGCTTCAGCACCACCGTCGCGACGCCGTCGAAATGCGTCGGCCGGAATTCGCCTTCGAGTGGCTTGCCGACATCGGGAGCTTTGACAAACGTGCTGGACCCGTCGGGGTACATTTCGCTGACGTCGGGAATGAACACGGCGTCACATCCCGCCGCGCTCAGCAATTCGATGTCGCGTTCGATCGTGCGAGGGTATTTGTCGAGGTCTTCGTTTGCCGCGAACTGTGTCGGGTTGACGAAGATCGTTGTGACGACGGCATCGCAAGACTTTCGTCCTTGTTCGACAAGCGAAAGGTGCCCGGCGTGGAGGGCGCCCATGGTCGGGACCAGTCCTACGGATTGGCCGCCACTGCGCAGATTCCATACAAAACGCCGCGCGTCCTGGATGGTATGGAGGATCTTCATCGGAAACTATCCGCGTGTTCGAGAATCACGATTGGCGGCCGAAACGATACCGAACGTGATCAGCAATGACTATCCGCGGAGTGGAAAGTAGATTGTTGTCGGCAGCTAGGGCAAGCTGGACGTTGCTTCGTCGAGGACGTGTTCCGCCACGTAGATCGGCAGCGGCGGCGAGAACGTGACAGCGACGGCGATAGCGTCGCTAGGGCGCGAATCGATTTCGACGATGTCGCCGTCTTCGGTTTCGACGCGGAGTTGAGCAAAGTAGGTTTGGTTGCTCAGGTTACTGATTACGACGCTGTGAATACGCCCACCGAGCGCTTCGGCGGTTTGCACCACCAAATCGTGTGTCAATGGACGCGGCGGGGTGTAACCGTCTTCTTTCACACGGCGGTCGATGTTCGTCGCCTCGAAGATCCCGATCAAGATCGGGAACTCACGCTCCCCATCGACTTCACGCAGATAGATCACTTGGCTTTCGGTGAGCTCGGAAATAATGATCCGAGCGAGTTGCATTTCGACGGGCATGATCAGGCAAGCCTTGTCAGGGGGCACCGGTTGGACGAACAGGATGCGGAATTTCGTCTACAAGAATCCGCAATCAGCGAAACGGTAGCGTGTTCCATCATAGCACTGTTGTCGAGCGCCGTTGACGGGTATTTCACGCGTGGATTTGATCGGCCGTTTTTGCGGGCGCGAAAAAGAAGTCACTGCCAATAAACGAGCCGCATCGCCTGGGGGTGACGCGGCTCGTCGTTGATTGAATGTGCAGAGTTGACTTAGGTTACAAGGACTGTGCCCTGCTAGCGGTGGCTACGCTTTAACTTCGCGGCGGAAGATCGTGACACCCAGCGGCGGTAGCGTGACGCTGATACTGTCTTTGCGACCATGGTGGCCAACGCCGGTGGTCTTGGCACCAGGGTAGTTGCCGACGTTGGAACCGCCGTAACGGTCACTGTCACTGTTGAAGATCTCTTTCCAGAAACCTTCTTTGTCGACGCCGACTTGGTAGTCATGGCGGACGACGGGGGTGAAGTTGCAGCAGACCAACAGTGGCTCGGTACCTTCGAGGCCTTTGCGAAGGAAGATGAGCGTGCTGTCCTGCCAGTTCATGCAGTCGACCCATTCGAAGCCGTCGGACGTGAAGTCCAACTCGTGCAACGCGGGGTTCTCTAGCACGACACGGTTTAGGTCAGAGATCAGCTCTTGGATGCCGCGATGCGATTCGAAATCCAACAGCAACCAGTCGGGACCGTCATCATGGTTCCACTCGTTCCATTGGCCGAGTTCGCCACCCATAAACAGCAACTTCTTGCCGGGGTGCGTCCACATGTAACTGTAGAGCAAACGCAGGTTGGCAAACTTTTGCCACATGTCGCCCGTCATCTGGCTCAGCAACGCGCCTTTGCCGTGAACCACTTCATCATGCGACAAAGGCAGCATGAAGTTCTCGGTGAAAGCGTAGATCATACTGAAGGTCAAATCGTTTTGGTGATGACCTCGGTAAACGGGCTCGCGGTGCATGTACGTCAGCGTGTCGTTCATCCAGCCCATGTTCCACTTGTAGGTGAAACCGAGTCCGCCATCATAAACCGGGCGAGAAACACCTGGCCACGCCGTCGACTCTTCGGCGATCGTGACAACGCCGGGGTGGTGTTCGTGAACGGCGACGTTGAATTCACGCAGGAACTCGATCGCCTCAAGATTTTCGCGACCGCCGTATTGGTTCGGAATCCACTCGCCGGCTTCGCGGCTATAGTCGAGGTACAGCATCGACGCGACGGCGTCCACACGCAAACCATCGATGTGGTATTTCTCTAGCCAGAACAATGCGTTGGCAACCAAGAAGTTGCGAACTTCGTTGCGACCGAAATTAAAGATCATCGTGCCCCAGTCAGGGTGCTCGCCTTGACGTGGGTCGGCGTGCTCGTAGAGCGCTGAACCGTCGAAGCGTCGCAGTCCGTGGCCGTCTTTGGGGAAGTGGGCCGGAACCCAGTCAACGATCACGCCGATGTCGTGTTGGTGCAAGTAGTCGACGAAGTACATGAAGTCTTCAGGGCTGCCATGTCGCGACGTTGGCGCGAAATAGCCGACCGTCTGATAGCCCCACGAACCCGTGAAGGGGTGTTCGGTAATTGGCAGCAATTCGACATGAGTGAAATTCATGCGATGGCAGTAATCGGTCAAGCGGTGAGCGAGATCGCGATAGTCCAGCCAGCCGTGCGTGCGTCCTGGGCCTTTTTGCCAGCTGCCGAGGTGGCATTCGTAAACATTCATCGGAACGTGCATCGGATTCATTTCCGCGCGTTGTTCCATCCAAGTGTTGTCGCCCCATTGGAAACTGTTCAGGTCACTGACGATCGATGCAGTCAGTGGCGGAAGTTCGGCGGCGAATCCGACCGGGTCAGTTTTGTCGACCCATTGGCCGTGTTGGTCAAGAATTCGGAATTTGTATTTTTGGCCGACGGTGACACCGGGGATAAACAATTCCCAGATGCCGACCGACTGGTCCATTTTCGCAACGTGGGCGCGACCGTCCCAGCCATTGAAGTCGCCGACGATTTGGACGACGCGAGCGTTCGGTGCCCAGACGGCGAAGTTCACGCCGTCATCATCGCCGACGGTGCGCAGCTGCGCCCCAAGCGTGTCGAACAGGCGGTAGTTTTTGCCTTCGCCCAGGAGGTAGCGGTCGTAGTCGCTCATGATCGAAGGCACCGCGTAAGGGTCTGCGACTTCGGTCACTTTTCCGTTTTTATCAGCCATTTGAATTCGGTAGGTAGCGTGGTCAATGGAGGTGGCTGCATCATTATGTTCGATTCGGCCGGCGTCGATGACACCCTCGCAAATGGCTTCGTAAAAGCCCGCAGGGTGCAATTTACGCATCGGACGGCGCACTCCGCTGATTCGGTCGATGACCCAAGCGGCTTGTGCATCGGGTAGAAAGCTGCGTACAGCGATCGCCTTTCCACCACGATAGTCAACCGTGTGCGGTCCCAGAATAGAGGAAGGGTTTTCCAGGTGACCGTCAATCAGTCGTCCTAACTCTGAAAGGTTGACCTGTGTTTGCATGTCCCAGAATCCAAAAGTCTGTCAGTCGGTGGATAGAAAACGTTCTGCTTGGTCGCTCTGCAACCGTTTTATTCGGCATTCAGATCTTCGGCGGTGAATCGACCTCGGCGTTTCGCTGTGGCATAGCGTCGCTCTGTCGGTCCGTCGAAGGTCGGTATTCCGTGTTCGTCTCGGAGCTCGGATGATGCCGCATCGGTCGCAAGCAGGCGTCTCAGTCGTGAACTGGGAGCTGGGACAATGCTGGGCCGGCGCCCCGGTGCTGCGGGCGTGTCGATCCGCAAGCTTGGTTCGATGAACGCTTGCCGTGGTGCCGGACGTTCGGGAAGGGCTGCATTTTTTGTACCAGCCTCGTCCGACCCGCGGCCGACCACGCAAGAACTGACCAGGCAAGCCTGGACGGTATGGATGTCGAGGGCACGGTCGACACGACGCCACAAGTCCGCATGTTGGACAGCGACGCGACGGCCGAAGTGTTCCCAGACAAAGTTGTTTTGTCGCCAGCGCGGAAGAGACTGCGAAAGCGACCGGATCAAGTATCGGTTAGTGCTCAAGAGCGTCACCGAAGTTGGCCCGTCGATCGCTTCGAGCCCGCGGACCGCCGCAAGCAACGTGAGTCGGTTGAGGTCACCGAAATCACGGTCCTCAGCATCGAGCACCAGTTGGCCCTTGCTGTCTTCGAGTGCGAAACGCCATTGACCGTCGGTCAATGTCGTGGATTGGGCTTCGCAAACCAGCAGGAACTGGGTCTGAATCGTACGTCCAATAGAAGAGGGCATTCCAAAACTTGGCACGGCAAGGGGAGGATTGTGTAAGGCTCGGTTGCTCTCGATCACTCTCGGATCGGTGGCTTCAGTCGGATCTGATAGCTTCACGATTCGTGACTCCAGTGGATTGGGGCGGCCAAACTGGTGTCGGTACTGACACGCGGTCGGTCCATGGCATCGAACTGAGAGACGACAAACGGACAGTGCCCGGCGGCCTGACCTTTGCGGGAGGGGGGCAAGGTCGCGACCGCAGACACAGACGCCGAGGCTTGCCCGCGAATTGGGAGGGGCAGGCAGTCTCGGCGTCGCACTAATGGACTCGTCAAACTCTGCCACGCCGCCAAAGTTTGTCTAGAAGAATTCGTTTGCCCCAACTCAACCCTGATGGCAAGACACGAGCATTCGATACAATCGGTGCCGTTTCAAAACGACGCCTTCGTCGTTGCTTCATTCGCGACCTTTGCAATCGCATTTGGTGGCGTGATTGCAATCGCGTTGTTGGATTTTAAATCACGTTGTTGCGAATCGCCGTTCAACTCTTCTTACCTGTTAAATGTCCCCCGATGTCGGACTCCAAAAAGCCTTCTAAAAAATCAAGTTCGAAACCCAAGCAACGCGCTGATAAAAAATCGCCGTGGTATCGCGACGGCCTGAGTTTCGAATGCACGCAGTGTGGTCAATGTTGCAGCGGCGAACCCGGCTACGTGTGGGTTGACGAAGAAGAGATCGAATCGATGGCCGTGCAGATGAAGCTGTCCGTCGATGACTTCGAAGCAAAGTTCATACGCAAGGTTGGCGTGGATAAAAGTCTGCGTGAGTACCCTGATGGTGATTGCATCCTGTTGGATCCCGAAAAACGGAATTGCCTCGTCTACGAAGGACGTCCGATTCAATGCCGCACCTGGCCGTTCTGGGATTCGACACTGAAAACGAAACGCGATTGGAAAGAGACCTGTGACGTTTGTCCGGGCGCCGGTACAGGCAAGCTTTACTCGTTCGACGAAATCGAAGTGCAACGCAAAAAGAAAAGCGTTTGAACGGCAACGCGTAGACACCTAACCGCACGCCATCGCGTTTCGGCTGATGGGTGTATTCAATCAGCCGCATTGGCGATAGCCAGCGGTTTCGTGGTTTTGCTTGAGCGTCGGCTTTGGCGATGTGTTTTTGTTTTGGTAGGTGAGATGGCAGGCGGAGCCTGCGAGACAGATGCGTGCGAGGCGGAGCCTGCGCACGAGCAGTGGGATGAAGACACCTAATCGCACGCTATCGCGTTTCGGCTGATGGGGTTTATTCAATCATCCGCATCACGCTCTTGGTTGCGTGCTTTCTTTCGCGATCGCGAACCATTTTGCAACCTCGCTGCCGTCCGCAGCCCACCTTGGAAGTTTGTTATCATGCAAGTGGCGTGATCGCGGAATGCACCGCGGCATGTCGCTCTCTTTGCACGACACTCTTGGTTTGGCGGACTTCAATGGGTTTCATCGTTGCTTTGGATCAAGGCACCACTAGTTCACGCGCGATCGCGGTGGACGAGAACGGACATATCTGTGGGATCGAACAACAAGAGTTCAAGCAGCACTTCCCAAAATCGGGTTGGGTCGAACACGACGCCAATGAGATCTGGCAATCACAACTTGATGTCACACGCAAACTTCTTGACCGATTGAAAATTGATGCGTCCCAGATCGCCGGCATCGGACTGACCAATCAACGCGAAACGACGTTGCTGTGGGATCGCAAAACGGGGCAACCGATTCACAACGCAATCGTATGGCAGGACCGCCGGACGTCGCCGGAGTGTCAGCGATTGATCGCCGACGGTGCAAACGAGATCGTTCAAGACAAGACAGGGCTGCTGATCGATCCGTATTTCTGTGGAACCAAGATCGGCTGGCTCTTGGACAATGTATCTGGCGCCAGGGCACGCGCCGAACGCGGTGAACTTGCGTTTGGCACCATCGACAGCTGGCTAATCTGGAATCTGACCGGTGGTCGATTGCACATGACCGACATCACCAACGCGTCGCGGACGATGTTGATGAATCTGCACACTGGAAGTTGGGACGACGAGCTATTGGAACTCTTCAAAATTCCGCGTGAATTGTTGCCCCAGATTCGCCCGGCGTGCAGTGTTTACGACGAAACAGATAGCGAGTTGTTTGGCGGCGTGATCAAGATTGCCGGTGCTGCGGGAGACCAACAGTCCGCGTTGTTCGGACAGAATTGCTCTCGACCCGGCATGGCCAAAAACACCTATGGCACCGGTTGCTTCATGTTGATGAACTTGGGCGATCAGCCCCAAGCATCCCGGCACAAATTACTGACGACTGTCGCCGCCAGTCCTAACGCGTCACTCAGCTATGCATTCGAAGGCAGCGTGTTCATCGCCGGTGCGGCGGTTCAGTGGCTGCGTGACGGACTGGGCATCATCGAATCGTCCAGCGACATCGAGGACTTGGCAGCGACTGTCGAAGACACCGATGGAGTCTACTTGGTGCCGGCGTTCAGCGGATTGGGGGCACCGCAGTGGGATTCAGAAGCCCGTGGGACGATCGTCGGGCTGACACGTGGTACGACGAAAGCGCACCTCGCACGAGCGACACTCGAGGGCATTGCGTTTCAAGTCGCCGACGTGCTGGACGCGATGCAAAACGACGCCGGCGAATCGATCCATGAATTGCGTGTTGACGGGGGCGCAGCACAGAACAACTTATTGATGCAGTTTCAAGCGGACATCATGCAAACGCCGGTTGTCCGGCCCAAAATCACAGAGACGACCGCGATGGGGGCGGCGTATCTCGCGGGCTTAGCAACAGGATTTTTTCCGTCGATCGATTCAATCGAATCGGTCTGGGAAGTTGAACGCCGATTCGAGCCGTCAATGAAGCAGAGCGAAGTCGAATATCGTCGGGAACGCTGGGCGGAAGCGTTGCGTCGATCGCAGCACTGGGAGAGAACGAACGCATGACGATTCAATTGGATCGGCAAGCGTCGATCACCAAGATCGCGACCCGTTGTAAACCTTGGGACCTTGCCGTCATCGGCGGCGGGGCAACTGGAGTCGGGATCGCAATGGATGCGGCCAGCCGGGGATTGGACGTGGTATTGCTCGAACGTTTTGATTTCGGCAGCGGTACGTCCAGCAGAAGTACAAAGCTGGTCCACGGCGGTGTGCGTTATTTGAAGCAAGGCAATCTGACCTTGGTGCATGACGCGTTGCATGAACGAACCTTGCTCAAGAACAACGCTCCGCATTTGGTACACGATCGCGCGTTTGTGATCCCGTGCAAGAGCCTGCGTGAATGGTTGTTTTATGGCGCGGGGCTAAAAGCGTATGACTTGCTGGCGGTACGCAATAGTTTTGGCAGGTCACACTTGATCTCGAAAAGTGCGACGCTGAAGCAATCACCTGGTATCCGCGAGGAACGTGTTTACGGAGGCGTCGTGTACCATGACGGCCAGTTCGATGACACACGTTTGCTGATCAACATGCTGCAAACGGCTGCCGAATATGGTGCCTGCGCGGCGAACTATGTGACCGTGGAAAGTCTGTTGAAAGACGATGACGGTCGGGTTCAAGGCGTTGTCGCTCGCGACATGGAATCGCAACAATCCCACGACGTGTTTGCCAAAGCGGTGATCAATGCCGCGGGACCGTTTTGTGACGAGGTGCGTCGCTTGGACCGGTCAGATGCTGAACCGATGGTCGCGGCGAGCCAAGGGATCCACTTGGTTCTTCCGATCGAGTTCTTTCCCGGCGATCACGCGATGATCGTTCCGAAAACATCTGACGGACGCGTCATTTTTATCGTCCCGTGGCATGGACACGCAGTCGTCGGAACGACAGACACGGCGATTCCTCAGGCGGTACCAGAGCCAACCGCTCAGCGAGCAGAGATTCAGTTCCTGCTGGACACCGCGTCGGATTACTTGACAAAAACACCGACCCTGAACGACGTGCAGAGCGTGTTCACCGGGATTCGGCCGCTTGTCAAAGCCGACACCAGTGGAGGATCGGGAAAGAAGACGTCGGCGCTTTCGCGCGATCATGTCATCCGCGATTCGCCGTCAGGGTTGATCACGATCACCGGCGGAAAGTGGACCACGGTGCGGAAGATGGCAGAGGACTGTGTGGATCACGCAATCGACCAAGCAAAGCTTGCCGCGTCTCCGTGTCAGACAAAAACACTTGCCGTTCATGGCGCGACATCGGTCTCGGCGAATCCTAGGTCACATTACGGTACCGATTTGATTGAAATCGAGGCGATCGAACATCAGCGACCTGAATTGTCCGCACCGATCGACGAGTCGTTGCACATCACCGGAGCTGAAATCGTATGGGCGGCAAAAAACGAGATGGCGCGCCATGTGGAAGATGCGCTTGCACGACGAACGCGGGCGTTGTTTCTGAACACCGCCGCGGCAATACGGGCAGCACCAACGGTCGCTAAACTGATGGCGGCTGAGCTCGGGATGGACGAAGCCTGGGTTGAAGAGCAAATCAGCGCGTTCAATAAGTTGGCGGCCGTCTATGACCCGCGTCATTTGATGTCGTGACAGAACCTGTTCGGACTCGCGAGGAGATGTCAGGGAATGAAAGTTGGGATCCCCAAAGAAGTCATTGATGGCGAAAGACGTGTTGCCGCGACTCCGGACACCACTCGGCGCTTGATCGAGAAACTTGGTTTCGAAGTGCTTGTCGAACGAAATGCCGGTGCCGCGGCAAGTTTCCCGGATGCTGCCTATGAAAACGCCGGGGCGATTCTCTGTTCCGACGCCACAGAGATTTGGGGGAACGCAGAAATCGTTTTAAAAGTTCGCGGACCAAGCGAGCATGAACTGGGTCAACTTCGCAACGGGCAGACTGTTGTCGGTTTTCTGGCTCCCGCACAGAACGAAGATTTGCTTCACCGCATTGCCGAGCGCGGTGCAAATGCGTTGGCGATTGAAGCGGTACCGCGAATCAGTCGGGCGCAGAAGATGGACGCGCTCAGTTCGATGGCGAATATCGCAGGTTACCGGGCGGTTGTCGAAGCTGCTGGACTGTTCGGCAGATTCTTTACCGGGCAAATCACTGCGGCAGGGAAAGTTCCTCCCGCACGTGTGCTGGTGATTGGTGCTGGGGTCGCGGGGCTTGCCGCGATCGGAACCGCGCGGGGGTTGGGGGCGATCGTTCGGGCGTTTGATGTCCGTCCCGAAGTCGCCGATCAGGTCAAAAGTATGGGAGCAGAGTTTCTGTACCTGCAATTCCCAAGTGACGAGAACGGTGGGACCAGCGGCGGCTATGCAAAAACGATGAGCAAGGAGTTCATTGATGCGGAAATGGCTTTGTTTGCTGACCAAGCACGAGACGTCGACATCATCATCACGACGGCGCTGATCCCAGGAAAGCCGGCGCCGACGTTGATCACGACTTCGATGGTCGAGTCGATGCGGCATGGCAGTGTCGTGGTTGATTTGGCGGCAGAGCAGGGTGGCAATTGCGAAGTCACCGTACCAGGGAAGGTCATCCAGCATGAAGGCGTCCATGTGGTCGGATACTACGATCTACCGAGTCGCTTGGCACACACGTCCAGCCAGCTCTACGGAACCAACTTGTTTCACTTGTTGGACGAGATGGGCGGTGCTGAAAAATTCCGAATCGACATGGACGACGTCGTGATACGCAGTGCGACGGTGGTTCATCAAGGTCAAGTGACTTGGCCGCCACCTCCAGTTGCCGTTTCAGCGGCTGCGCCAGCGAAACCAGAAGAAGGCCAACAGAAAACGCCGGCAATTGCAAAACAGCGTGGCGTGATCGACGTGGTGTTGACAATCGCCGGGATTGCGCTATTGGCAATGCTGGTGATGACGCAAGATCGAGGCGTCTTGACGGATTTCACTGTCTTCGTTTTGGCATGCATTGTCGGTTGGCAGGTAATTTGGAACGTGACGCCGGCGCTGCACACCCCATTGATGAGCGTGACCAATGCAATCAGCGGCATCATCATTGTCGGCGGGATGGTCCAAGCCGGCACCGATCATCCGGTGGCTTCGGTGTTGGGAGCGATCGCGATCTTTGTCGCCACGATTAACATCGCTGGCGGATTTCTGGTGACTCAGCGGATGCTGAAGATGTTTCGCAAACTAGACGGTTAACAGCACACCGCAGTGACGTATTCGATGACCGATTCCCTCGTCTCACTCAAGTCTTGAAGATTCATGGTCAACAGCATGGTCGCGTCCCAAGAGATCGGTTTAAACGAATCCGCCGCGCTGGTGATGTACTTGGTGGCTGGTGTCTTGTTTATCTTCAGTCTGTCGGGGCTGTCGAATCAATCCACTGCGCGCCGCGGCAACCACTTGGGCATTGCCGGGATGTTGTTGGCACTGGTCGCGACGGTTTTCGGTTTGATGCAGGGCGGGTATGGGGTAACCGCAATTGCGATTACGCCTGCCGTTTTGATCGGTGCCGTGTTGGCAAGAAGTGTGCCGATGAAAGGGATGCCTGAGCTTGTCGCACTACTGCACAGTTTCGTTGGACTAGCCGCTGTTCTGGTTGGGATCTCCAGCCATTTGGATCCGGCGATCAATGTCCCGCCGGGCGAGCAGACGATCCACGAGATAGAGATTTTCGTGGGCGTGTTTATTGGCGCGATTACTTTCACCGGGTCGATCGTCGCGTTTTTGAAATTGAAGGCCACGATCAGCGGCAACGCGTGGCTGATCCCCGGTCGTCACCTGGTCAATTTGGCCGCCCTGGCGATTTGTGTCTGTCTTGGGGTTTGGTTTTGCCAAGTGGAAACGTCTGCGGCGATGGTGCCGCTGTTGTTGATGACGGCGATCGCTTCGCTGATTGGCATCCACATGGTGATGGCGATTGGTGGTGCGGATATGCCGGTCGTGGTTTCGATGTTGAATTCCTACTCCGGATGGGCGGCATCGGCAGCCGGTTTCATGTTGAAGAACCATTTGCTGATTGTGACCGGGGCACTGGTTGGCAGCAGCGGTGCGATCTTGTCGTACATCATGTGTGCTGCGATGAACCGAAGCTTCGTCAGCGTCATCATGGGTGGCTTTGGTACGGGAACCTCGTCCAGTCAGACGGAGATCGAAGGAACCGTTCGCGAAATCAGTTTGGACGAGACGGTTTCGACGTTGGAAGACGCCCAAAGCGTGGTGATTGTGCCCGGTTATGGGATGGCCGTCGCACAAGCACAGCATTCGCTTGCCGAGGTTGTCAAAACGCTTCGAGGCCAGAACAAAGAAGTTCGATTCGCGATTCACCCGGTTGCGGGGCGTTTGCCAGGGCACATGAACGTGTTGTTGGCAGAAGCCAATGTGCCGTACGACATTGTCTTGGAGATGGACGAGATCAACGAAGACATGTCCGACACCGATGCGATTTTGGTGATCGGTGCGAACGACATCGTGAATCCGGCGGCCCTTGATGATCCGAATAGTCCAATTGCCGGGATGCCGGTCATCGAAGTTTGGACGGCCAAGACTTGCATCGTGATGAAGCGGGGGATGGCGACCGGCTATGCCGGGGTGGTCAATCCGCTGTTTTACAAAGAGAACACCTGGATGTTGTTCGGCGATGCCAAAGAAAATGTCGACGCGCTGCTGCAAAAATTAAAACGCTGATCACTTCCGAAAGAGTTTCTTCTCTTCGATCAACGCGTTTGAGAATCGACATCCAACGACAAGACGCTTCGCACCTCAACGAATGAGGGGGACCGGCGGTTCGACTCGGGTGGATTGGACGTTACAAGTGGCCCTTATCTGACCGGAAAGTTGATCAAGATTCGCAATTGGACTTGCGTTTGACGAGACAAGTTCGCGCCGAAGTCGGGCAAAAAAATAGCTCACAAGAATTTCACAGAATCGCGCAAGAACCCCTGGGCGCCGAAGGGACGATCGACGATATTCCTTGTGCGGGATGGAGCAGCCCGGTAGCTCGCGAGGCTCATAACCTCGAGGTCGTCGGTTCGAATCCGGCTCCCGCAACTTCGTCGCTTTAGTAGCTGCAAAAGTGACAACAACTTAAAAAGGCCAGCGTGTTCTCACGCTGGCCTTTTTTCGTATGCGCACGCAGCGGCATACGGGGCCTGCTGAATTCCCGTGAGTGCTTTCGGGTAGTGGGAGTGCAGGAAAGCAAGTTGGCTGAGTGTGGGGGCGTTAAAATCAACGTGCCGTGTGACTTGGTTTTGCAAGTTTGCTTGTGGCGCCAGGCAAATTCCCCGGAACGCCCGATTCTTTCGAGAGCTTTTCTATGAACGGTGTGCTCGTTCGCAACGCGTTGGTCGGCCTGTGTTGTTTTGCGTTCGCAACCATTGGCTTGTTTGGCAGTGGGCAGCAGCTTTGTGCGGAGGAAACTGCAAGAGCTTCGGTTGATCACAACACCAGTCCAACGACGCCCGTCAGTGATTTGCCGCTGCAACTGCCTCGCGGGAAAGACGGCGATGGCAGCGTCCTTGTCGCCGGTGAGCTCAAGCGTTGGCACAAGATCACGCTGACTCAATCGGGGCCGTTTGCCCACGAACAAGACAACGTCCCGAATCCGTTCACCGATCACTGTTTGTCCGTCACGTTTACCCATCGCGATGGTGCGACGTACACGGTTCCAGGCTACTTCGCCGCGGACGGAGACGCTGCGAACAGTTCAGCCGAATCGGGAAACGTGTGGCGAGCCCATTTTGCACCGGATCGCGTTGGGGAGTGGGATTGGCAAATCTCATTTCGTAGCGGTCATCACTGTGCATTGGATGAGAATCACGCCTCCCAAAAACTTGCGCCGTACGACGGAGTCAGCGGGACGTTCACGGTGGGCGAGTCCGATAAATCAGGGCGTGATTTTCGCTCCGCCGGTCGCCTGGCCTATGTAGGTAAGCACTACCTTCGTCATCTCGGGTCCGGCCAGTACTTCATCAAAGCGGGGGCCGACGCGCCGGAGACGTTGCTCGCTTACACGGATTTCGACAACACGGTTGCCGGCAATCCCCGAAAGGCACCTTTAAAGCAATGGGCACCACATGTTCGCGATTGGCAGACTGGTGACCCGACGTGGAAAGACGGCAAGGGCAAAGGATTGATTGGCGCGATCAACTATTTGTCTGGTAAGGGATGCAACGTGTTCTCGTTTTTGACCTACAACGCGGGCGGCGACGGTGACAACGTTTGGCCGTTCATCGATCGCGACGACAAGCTCCATTACGACTGCAGCAAACTTGACCAGTGGGGCATCGTCTTTGATCACGGCACAAATCGCGGGATGTACCTGCACTTCAAAATGCAGGAAACAGAAAACGATGACCATGTGCAAGGGCCACGCAAGGCCGCGTTCATCGCTGAGTCACTCGACGGCGGCAATTTGGGGCCGCAGCGACGCTTGTACTGCCGTGAACTGATCGCCAGGTTCGCACACCAGATGGCGCTCAATTGGAATCTCGGCGAAGAAAACACACAAACCACGGCTCAGCAAATCGCAATGATCGACTACATCGCCGGACTGGACGCATACGACCATCACATCGTTGTGCACACCTATCCGGAAGCACAGGATCAGGTGTATCAGCCATTGCTTGGTCAGCAATCGAAGCTGACCGGGGTTTCACTACAGAATTCCGAACTTGAAACGACGCATGCACAGACGGTGAAGTGGGTTGAGGCATCGGCTGCTTCGGGGCGGCCATGGATTGTTGCGTTTGACGAATCAGGGAGTGCCGCTCATGCCCAATGTCCGGATCTTGGCTACAACGGATTTGATGGTCGCGACCGGCAGGGGACCACTGTCTACGACGAGCACACCGTTCG
Source organism: Rhodopirellula sp. MGV (assembly GCF_002251265.1). Lineage (NCBI taxonomy): Bacteria > Pseudomonadati > Planctomycetota > Planctomycetia > Pirellulales > Pirellulaceae > Rhodopirellula > Rhodopirellula sp. MGV. The sequence continues at coordinate 46,862 of NZ_NPDI01000044.1, forward strand.
CAAGCAAACGTTGTGGGGGCATTTGATGGGTGGCGGTGCCGGGAACGAATACTATTTCGGCTACCAATTCGATCAGAATGACATCGTGTGCGAGGATTGGCGAAGCCGGGACCGCAGTTGGGATTATTGCCGTCACGCGCTTTCGTTCTTTCAAGGTCACGACATTCCGTTCTGGGAAATGACCAATGCGGATGCGTTGGTCGACAACTTGCGCCATGACAATTCGAGATATTGCTTGGCAAAATCTGGCGAGCTCTATCTGGTGTATCTTCCAGAGGGCGGTGCGCATCAATTGGATCTAAGCGAAGCGCCCGGCAATTTTGCCGTGCAGTGGTACAACCCACGAAGCGGCGGAAAGTTAACGTCAGGCGAGACCGCTGAAGTCGTTGGCGGTTCTGTTGTTCGCATAGGATTGCCGCCGAATGACATCGATCTGGATTGGCTGGCTGTCGTTCGGAAACGCTAACAGCGAGTACTACCGCCGGATTGATGAGGACGTTGACTCGAGTTATTTCAACTCGCCGCTCGTCACGGAACTAATTGGACCAATCGTTGCCTGGTCAACTGGTTTTGCGGTTGGTTCTGGAGGGCGCATCTTAGCGGTCGCTTGTCGAGCCAGAGCTGAAAAGATGCCTGAAAACGCAGTCTCCGTCGTCTTCTCACGGTACCGTTGATGAACTCGCGAAAAGTTGTTGCCTCGTATTTTGCCATTCAAGCGTTGGGAGTGATCGCTTGGTGGCTGGTACTGTTGATGGCACCTTGGAGTGTGTTCTGGTTTTGGCCGAGCCAGTGGCCGGCAATCAGTTTGTACGTCTTTTCGGTTGCCGATCTCTTGTTGATTGTCATCGGTTCGGCGGTCGCAGCGATAGGCGTTTGGCGGCGGAGCGGATGGGCGAGGCAAGCGGTTTGGATTGTCACCGCAGTTTGTTGGTACCCGACGCTCGTCTGTCTCACAGCGAGCGTGGCGACAGGAGAAGCGTGGAAAGCTGCAGCCATGATGGTATGCATGTCAGGATTGTCGTTGGCAATGGCAACCGCGATCGGCAATCGCGATACCGGTCCGGCAGCGTTTCGGGTCGCGACGATGTCACACCGACAGGCTTTGATCGCAACCTGTTTTCAGATCCTGATTTTTTGGGGAACGTTCCTTTGGGTCTTGCCGATGGCAATTGTCGAATTGCAGGCAGAACTCGAATGGCCTCGATTTAGTCATTCGTATCAGACGAGTCTTTCGGCGGTCCTCTTCGTTCTGGCTTCTTGCCTTGGAATTTGGTGCGGTTGGTCGATGGTATCACGCGGAGGTGGAACACCGTTGCCTACGGCGTCGGCACCGGAGCTGGTGGTCAGCGGGCCCTATCGCTACGTGCGGAACCCGATGGCGGTCGCGGGAATCTTGCAGGGATGTGCGATGGGATGGTTACTAGGCAGTTTGCCGGTGATTGCGTACAGCTTGATTGGTGTATTTGTCTGGCATGTGTTTGTCCGTCCTGCCGAAGAAGACGATCTCGCTGAGCGATTTGGTGATCAATACACGCGGTATCGCGATCAGGTCGGTGTATGGGTGCCAAGACGATTGCCTTCTGGGAGCACGTCCCCCAAGCTGTGAGCGTCTCAACGGTTGCCAACCCTCAACGATTTGTGAATTCGATCAATTGCTTTTTGTGGTCAACGTTCGATAATGCAATTGTGGGACACAACGATTTATCTCAGGCCACTCTATCGAGTGGGCGTTCAATGCGGCCTTCTTCCCTTCACCGAGTCGTCTTTCAGCTGATCCTTCTGGGACTCGGTGTTTTCGTCGCCGGATTGAACGTTGTCGCTGCTTCTTGCGATATTCAAGCGCCAGCCGTAGGCACAAAGGCAGGGAACTTTGAGCACTCGCCGGAGAATTTTGCGGCGGTTAAGAATGGCGTTTGGCAGCCAGTAGGTGCCGAGAGCGAAACTCATGCGTTGCGTACGTCTGAGCCCGTCAACTCATCGGCGGACAATGAAACGGAATCTGAGCGTCTGCATGAAGGAAGCGTCGTCGCGATTGAAAGGCGACTGCCGTTCGGGCGTTTCGCGATTGTCAAAACGTCGGCAGTCTGCTTTGGGCTGCCAACGCTCTGCGAAATGGGAATTCGATTGCAAATCTAGGGACGGCAACGACCACGTTGCGCTTTCCTCATTTGATTTCAATCGATCTTCACCTTACTTGAAGGATGATTTCCCATGTTTTTTATCAACCGTGTTCCCAAGCAACCGTCCAGTCAGTTGCCTTCGCGAGTGATCCAAGCGATCGCGGCGGGGGATTATGCCACCGCATGTGATGCTTTGCAGGCGATGTCATGTACGCCCAAGCAGCGAGACGTCTTAGGCGTTTGCTTTATCCGAGCTGGACGATTTCAATCCGCTGTCGAACTCTACAAGTCAATGTGTTTGCTTCATAACACAACGATGCTGCGTCCCGGAATCGAAGACTCCGTCAAGATCAACTATGCGACGGCGGTGCTGCTGGCTGGCAGACCAAGCGGTGCGTTGGAAATTCTCGCTGACGTGGTTAATCATTCCAACGACGAAGAACTTGTGCTGCGTACGGCGATCAAGGAATGGGAACGAAGTCTCTCGTTTTGGCAGCGTTTGGATTGGCGTCTCAATCGGATTCAGCCTCCGAACACCTGTGTCACGATCAACGGGACATTGGGAATGCTTCCCAGTGGGCTGTTGGAGTCGGCTTCGTCTTCGCGGCCAGAATCGGATGCGGAACAAACTCCGCCACCCATCGCTGCCTGACAGCCTGCCAAGCGAGTCAACTCGATAGACTCATGAGTATGAATCACAAAAACAACTTGGTAGCGGTGAGTAAATTTTTGAGCCTGGTTCTTCGGCACCGGCCAGACGTGATTGGTGTCGAGTTGGACTCGGAGGGGTGGGTTGAAATTGAGGCATTGATTTCACAAGCCAACACGCACGGAAAGTCGTTGACGTTGGAGCAAGTCCACGAGGCGATTGTGAACAACGACAAAAAGCGGTTTGCGTTGAGTGACGATGGGCTTCGTATTCGCGCGAATCAAGGGCATTCGGTGGCGGGAGTCGATCTCTTGTTTGATGCGGCGGAGCCTCCCAAGGTTCTCTATCACGGCACTGTTTCGGCATTTCTGGAACGTATTCGTCGACAAGGATTACAGAAACGGTCTCGGCACCACGTTCATCTATCAAGTGATAGAGTTACTGCAGAGAAAGTCGGCTCGCGACGCGGCAAACCGGTGGTATTGACGGTTGATGCAGCAACGATGTTTGCCGACGGGCACGTGTTCTTTCTCTCTGCCAATGGCGTTTGGTTGGTTGACGCGGTGCCGGAACCCTATCTGGCGTTTCCTGTAGGAGCATGCGAGTGATCGATCGAATTGCGGTTTCTGGTTATCGGTCGATTCGATCTATCATTTTGCAGCTCGGACAGTTGACGGTGATCACCGGTGCGAACGGGACCGGGAAATCAAATCTTTATCGCGCGTTGAAGTTGATCGCCGATGCTGCGGCGGGACGGCTTGGCGAATCGATCGCAAGAGAAGGCGGTTTCGAGTCGATTCTTTGGGCGGGGGTGAAGAAGAACAAGAAAGATCCTGTCGCTGTACGATTGGGGTTTACGGCTGATCCTTATAGCTACTGTTTCGATCTTGGTCTGCCGGTTCCAATGCATTCGGCCTTCGACGGCGACCCTGAAATGAAACGCGAGTGTTTGTGGCGGGGTGTTGGGATGGACCCCAAGGCACTTTGCGTTGATCGCAAAGTGAGGACGCTTCGGTGTCGCGGTGGTTCAGGAAAATGGGAGGATGTCGATTTGCCGTTGTCGCGGCATGGAAGCATGCTTTCGGAATACTCGGATCCCTTCAACGCACCCGAGTTGGTTGTGATGCGGGAACTGATTTGTTCGTGGCGATTCTATGATACGTTCCGCGTTGATGCAGACTCACCAGCACGCCGGACGTCCATTGCCACATTCACTCCGGTGATGGCGAGTGATGGGCGCGACTTGGTTGCGGCGTTACAAACGATCTTCGAGATTGGTGATGCGGATGGGCTATTGGATGCAATTGATGACGCTTTTCCTGGCTCGATTCTGAAGATCGATTGTCTCGATTCTGGGTTGCAGGCGAGTCTGCAGCAGCCGGGGATCAAGCGTGATTTGACTGCGTCGGAATTATCGGATGGGACGTTGAGGTACCTGTTGCTTGTTGCGGCACTTTTGACACCACGGCCTCCAGCACTGTTCGTCCTCAATGAGCCGGAAAACAGCTTGCACCCTGAGTTGATGCCGTCGTTGGCAAAGTTGATCAAGAAGGCTGCTGAGAATAGCCAAATTGTGGTTGTCAGCCATAGTGCCAGACTGGTCGAACTATTGGAGGAAGACGACGTTTGCGTTCCTATTCAATTGGAGAAAGTCGGCGGCGAAACAGTCATTGCTGGTGGCGATCTGTTGAGCCAATACGGATGGAAGTGGCCAAGCCGATGAGCAGAAAAAAAGAAGCGGCATTGCGATCCCGGAAAGTTATCTTCGATTCCCGCTAGAATGGGGGAACTTCTTTCGTCCGCCGCTGTCGAATTAGAACGCCAAACTACCGTTTCGAAGGATGTTGCTGTGAAGAAACTTGTCTGTGTGATCGCGTGTGCCATGGTCGGAATTGCGTCGACATTTGCACAGGAGCCGAACGCTGGTCCGGGTTCAACTCGTTTTGACGACTCCGCCATGTTTGCCGGTCCGACGCAGGACGTGACTTATCAAGTCATTTGGTTGATCGAATCCGACGACGCCAATCGCGAGGCTTACTCAGGGCCAGCGAGCGGCGGATTGACGGAGGCGGGTTATGGGCGACTGGTGCGGGCCGGGAGTGCGACGGCAGCGGTGACAATTGGCCAGCCATCGACGGTGACCGGAAAATCTCGATATGGCCAGATGAGTGTTCTAACGTCGCTTTTGAATACGACCGAGCAGGACAAGCTACAGATCAAAGTGCAATTGCGCATACAGAATCAAACACCGCTTTCGATCGAAAGCACCATGCGTGTTCCTATGGACCGTTGGTTTTTGATCGGTTCCGCGGATTCGCGAGTCGGCTTACCCAAGCACGACGCGGACGGAAAGCGTGGCTTGGCAATCATGAAAATCACCGATGGCGTGCTGCTACTTGATTCAGAGAAGTAGATCCACTAGCGATTGAAGTCTAGTGCTCACCCTCGTCGCATTTGAAAGTTGGTGAGCCGGACGCCGCGACAATTGACCGATTGCTCGGTGACGACAGCGAAGCCCATTTTTTCGAAGAAGGATTTGGCGGTGATGCTGGCGTCAGTGCTAATGCTTTCGATGCCTTCCGTTTCGGCGTCATGAATGAGCTGTTCGACCAGGCGTCGCGCGATCCCTTGACCTTGGTGGTCTGCCGACACGAACAGTCGATCGAGATGTCCTGCTTTGGTCATGTCGGTGAAGCCAACCACCGAGTTATTTTCGATCGCTACATAGGCGAATCGGCTATTAAACCGTTCTCGCCATGCGTCTTGATCGATTTCTGCGGGGGCCCAAGCATCGACTTGCTCCTTCGTGTAGTCGCGAATGTTGACACGATGGACACACTTGCGAAACAGCATCAAACAATCGGCCGCGTCGCTTGGTTCGAACGCTCGAATGCAGAATCGTGACTCGTTGCACATGTTCTTTTTTGCGAAGGGAACAGGGAACTTTCTCGACGGATGCGAACCTGGAACAGCAACTTTGCGACTAATACTACGAGCCAGCAAATTTGGTGGCTGTACCGATTCTAGAAATGATCGGCCCGATTTCCAGCAGCTTCGGTGAGTTCAGCGATGCGTCAGTCGATTTTTCAATACTTCATTGCGCCGCGCGTTTCCAAGTAGCGTGGACGCCTTTTATCGAGACCGCCATGACGTTGGTCAATGGTGAGGAAACAATTCAATGACACACAGCATAGAACATCGATGGACACGACCACCGAAAACCACTTTTCGACGCAGGTTGTGACGCGAGTCGCAGGAGAAGACATTCGTCCCGGTGACTTCGTCACGGTTCTGAATGAGATGATCGAGCTTCCTTCGTTTTTGTGGGGTTGTTCAGCAGGCATTGTTTCAGCTGAAGAACCAATTCGTTCTGTTTACAAACCTCAAGACGCTGGCAACCCAAGCAAAGTCGTCGCAGTTTGCTTGCCGTTCGTTTACGTCAAACGGGCGTTTGGTGGAATCAGGGTCTTCGATACCCGGCGACACCAATTGGTTCGGCTTGATCGACAAACCGGACGAATGGTTTGGAAACGACTGAGGGTAAAGCGAAAGAAAAAACGCAAGTAAGCGAAATTCACAAGACGCCCGTTGCAACGATCGGTTTGCAGCGGGCGTTTTTCGCGTAACGGTTCGACTTCGAATCCGCTTGGTTAGGAGCGTCTGGATCTCGTACGCTGACCTGATCTCTTTTGAAGTGAGTACCGTACCATGTGGCAGTTGAAAATGTTGCAGATCAAAACGCCTGGTTTTCTGGCAAGAACCTTCGCCCCGCTGTGCTTGATCGCGGCATCGTTCTTGGTGGCACCGCAAGCTCAAGCACAAACTTCGATTCCGCTTTACACGACCAGCTATAGCGTTCAGGTGGAGTGGTATTTTTGGCGAAGTGGAGGGACGTATTGGGCCACGGAGTTTGAGTCTGACAACTATGTAGAGGCCGAATTGATTTACGAATTGTTCGATGCGGCGTTGGAGTCTGGAACGCTTGTCGAGATCTTGGGGGGGAACATCAGTTCCTGGATTCCAATCGATGTTCGCCTGAGAACGATCCGTCACTGGAACATCGACCTGTTGGAGCCGGTCACGGTGAACACAACGCCTGGTTACAATTGGACAAGGCAGTGAGTTCTTTGATCGGTAGGGTGATTCAGGATGGTAGTGCGGGACAAGACTGATGCGATCGTTGGATGTATCCTTGGGACCGCGGTTGGCGATGCGTTGGGGTTGCCGTACGAAGGGCTGACTCCGTCTCGCGCACGAAGAATGCTCGGCGCTCCAAGTCGCTATCGGTTTTTGTTTGCCAAAGGCATGATCTCGGATGATACCGAGCACACCTGCATGGTTGCGCAGTCGCTGATCGAATCTGGGATGGATGTTGAACTGTTCGGAAAATGTCTTGCGCGACGTTTGCGATGGTGGCTGTTCGCTTTGCCAGCAGGAGTCGGCAAAGCAACCGCTCAGGCGGGAATTAGATTGTGGCTGGGGAGAGGCCCAAGCAAAGCAGGCGTGTTTTCAGCGGGGAATGGTCCCGCGATGCGAGCGGCAATTTTCGGGGCAGCTGTTGATGATGTTTCTCTGCTTTTGCAGCTGGTGCAACGCTCTTCGTATTTGACGCACACCGACCCCAAGGCCGAGTATGGTGCGATTGCAGTTGCCTTGGCAGCGAAGCACGCACGAGAATCTGAAGTGATTGATCCAAGGTGTTGGTTAGATGGAGTGATCGACGCAACGAAGGGCGACTGCGACGAATGGATCGAATTGCTTCAGTCTGCAATCGCGAGCGTCGAGCGTAATGAATCGACTGTTGATTTTGCGAGGCAGGTTGGCCTCGAGCGTGGTGTAACAGGGTATGTCTATCACACCGTGCCGATCGCGATTCATGCTTGGCTTTCAAGTCCTGACGACTACCGAAAAGCCGTCGTTGCGGCGATCGAATGCGGCGGAGATGCTGATACGGTCGCCGCAATCGTAGGAGGGATCGTGGGGTCGCGGACAGGCGAAAAAGAAATCCCTGGGAACTGGTTGAATGACCTTTGGGAATGGCCGCGAAGCGTGAAATGGATGCGGCATGTTGGCCAGACTGTTGCGGTTGGGGGTGAAGGTCAACACCGCATCCAAGCACCGAAGGTCAACCCAGTAAGTGTTGTCTTTCGAAACGTTCTGTTCTTGCTCGTCGTCTTGTTCCACGGTTTTCGTCGCTTGGCCCCTCCGTATGATCGTACGCTGTCTCATCAGTCATCGAACTAGCCGCCGAAGAAACTTGCAATGCAAATCGATCGAGACTCTATCGAGCAGAACCTCCGCCTACACGTTGACCGTTTAGCGGGTCTGATTGGACCGCGAACGTTGGATCATCCGAAGACGATCCAAGCGACCATTGGATATTTGGACGCCCAATGGGCCGAGATGGGCTATGGCGTATCACATGAATGTTATGACGCAGAAGGAAAGGAAGCGACGAATCTGATCGTCGAACAGAAAGGAAGCAGGCGTTCGGAGCAAATCGTGTTGTTAGGCGCCCACTACGACACGGTGTTTTGTACGCCTGGTGCCGACGACAATGCTTCCGCAGTCGCGGTATTGCTGGAAGTCAGCCGATTGCTGCGCGAGCATTCTGGCAAACGAACCGCGCGGTACGTTGCCTTTGCGTGCGAAGAGCCTCCGTATTTCAATTTCGATTCGATGGGTAGCCAATACCATGCCCGCGAGTCGAAACGACGTGGCGACCAGATCATTGGGATGCTGTGCCTGGAAATGGTTGGTTACTATCGTCTCGAGGAAGGATCGCAGTCCATCCCGCCCGGGATTCCAAAATGGATGCATCGGTTCTTTCCGAAACGTGGCAACTTCTTGGCGGCGGTTGGCAATCTGCCATCGTGGAAGCTGTGTTGGCAGTTTCGGCGTGGGTTTAAGCGAGGAACACGCCGGATGCCGTTTTTCTCGATCTGTCTGCCAGAAAAAATTAATGAGATCCGTTTGAGCGACAATAGCTCGTTTTGGGACCAGGGCTACCCGGCGTTGATGCTGACGGATACCAGTTATCTACGGAACCCGAACTACCACAAGGCAACCGATACGCCGGACACGCTCGACTATCCGCGGATGACCGAAGTGACCTTGGGCGTTGCTGGAGCGATGCGAAAACTGCTCGGATAGATCTATGGAACTAGGTCGAATGGCAGTTCTTGTTGCTGGAGAATCTCGGTTGCATTGGGAAACAATTGCTGAAGCGTTTCGCGATGGACACGATACTCGTCGGCGTGCATTTCGCGGTCGGAGAAGTACTCGCTTTCAAGGAAAGTGGTTTGTGTTCCGCGAAGGCAATCGATAAGCAGTTTCGACGACGCATCGTGATTTCCTCGGCCGTGCCAAATGGTTGCGAGCTGGCTCATTTCATCGCATCGGAAATAGGTGTCGAGTCCCTCTTTCAATTTCAAAAAGTAGGACTCGGCCAAGTCCCAGTCTTGGGCGACAAACGCAGCTCTGCCGAGCATTCCGAAGCCCAAGTTGTGTTGCCAATGCGGATCGAAAAGCTGAATGAGCCTCACGACCTTTTCGAACTCGCCAAGTTCAGCCAGTCTGGTCGTGTACGCTTCAAATTGGTTGCCAAACAAAGTAAACGAGTCATAAACCTCTGGATGTTTGGCGTCTGGCAACTTCTCGGCGGCTGCGAGACAACGTTCGAAAGCGAGCTGTTGTGCGGTATGTCGGTCTCCCGAAGGCGTCGATTCGATCGCGTCCAAATAATCTTCGAGGTGTTTTTGAATTAGGCCGTTGCGTGCTAGCAGCGAAGCGGTGCGTTCGATGGATGCGGTTGCGAGTTCTTCCAAAAGTGTTTCATAACCCGCAATCAATTTATCGGCAGGGAAGGGGGCTGGTTTGTTGCGCAAGGCAGCCTTTCGATCGACCGGGGCGGTCAGTCCTAGTAGCGATCGACCGAGATGGATTCGCAAGATCGATTCGTCGTTCTCGTCCTCGGGAAAGTCATCTGGCGAATACCAAGTGCATTTGTTCCCGTCGAGAACGATCCAGCCGTTGTTCCCGTCATGCGATGCGGTGGCGATGGCGACCAGCCGATGGTCGCGGTTTAGTTTTGGCGACAGTTCGGCGACACGGACAATTCGTGCGTTGTCATATTCGTCAGGTGGAAGGTGGCGTAGCAGGGGCGCGTATTCGTCTGCATCGGTGATTTCGGTGACTTCGATCAATTCATTGACGCACATTTCCCAGGTGCAGTGAATCGCGTAGCAGTCCTCGGGCGGGCGCATCGGCATGTTGTTGGAAAAGAAGCACCAAGTCATGCTGCCGACCAGACCGTAGTTGGTGTTGTCGTTGCTGAGCCCTGACTTGTCGATCGCCCGATATTTGAGGAGCCAGAACTGTGTCGGTCCATCATGAGTCGGCCACTTCAGTTGTCGCGAATCGACACTTCGACTTCATCGGGGGGACTGCCAAGTTCGTTTGGATGGGCCAGCCAATTCGCAAAGGTTGCTCGAGCCCGAAACGTTTCGTCCTGTGTTTCAGCGGGAATATTCTCAGCGAGATCCAGCTCTTGAAGGTAGTGGCTTGCGCGTTCGCTATGGGAAACATCGTGACAATAGCGAACGAGTGCGTCGATGCCTTCAGACCGTCCAAGCTTTGCCGCCGCCCAAGCGGCTTCGATTTGGACACCGACATCAGCGTGTTGCATTGACAAATTCAACAGCTCGTCGCGATCGCCGGAACTTAGGAAGGGGAGCGCTGCGGTTGCGCTATGCGCATAGCTGAACTCGTCAGGATCGGACGAACAGATCCAAGATCGAAGTTGCGAGATACCGTCTTTTGTATCGAAAGGATGTGGTTCGATTTGATGCTCGAGCGAGTTGACGTTGCCAACGTCAAGGAGGCTCACGGCGATAAATCCTGGAGGGATTGGGGTTGCAATGCGTTGCAAGATTGAACGAACAGAAGGGTGATCGCTGGAGAACATCTGCAGCACCGGACCCCACATATAGTTTTCGGGGGCGAGGGGACGTTTCACGGCTTTGATGATCCGTTCGCTACCGGGCTTCGAGCCATACATTGCGAAGATCTTCAGCATGAATAGCAAATCACTGATGTGCGCTTCGGTATCGAGGTGAAGCATCTCGTCATAGATTTGAATCAGCTCTGCGATGCCTTCGGTTGCCATGATTTCGAAGGCGGGCACATCGACGCTCTCGATGTCTTGGAAAAGGGCGGCAAGACAGAAAACCGGCAAATCTTCGATTGTCGCCGTTGAATTCGACCGTGCGATTTGACGCGAGACAGACCGCAGTGCTTCAACGATCGCGAATGCATCTCGGCGAGATTTGATCGAATAATCACCGATCGAACGTATTTCAACCTGCAGGTCAGCGTTGGGCTTCAGTCCGCGTCGAATGGCCCTGGTAAGCGGTGATCCAAACATTTCCGTCCGAAAGTTAACTGTCTAGCTATGGTACGAGTTTCCCCGGAGCAAGACAGAAATCGGATCGATCGGAATCACTCGCGGAGAGCCGGAGTATATCGAATCGACGGAGGTCGATGAGGCTAGGCGACGATACAACGCTCGGCGGGATCGTAATCCGTGCCGGGCGTTGCGCTTCGATTGTCTATTCTGAGGTGGGCATCGCAGAAAGATCCATCCACATGGGCTCGAAGACGTGCCCACTCGGATCGGCAAACGAACGTGTGTACATAAAACCGTAGTCTTGCGCGGGTGTCACATCAGGTGTGCCGCCGTTTTCGCCAGCCAACTTCGCGACCTCGTCCACCGCTTCACGGCTATTGAGCGACATTGCCACCATCACCTCACTGTGATTGGGAGGTGGGATCGGCCGATCGGTGAATGTTTTCCACTTTGCATGAGTCAAAAGCATTAACGAAAACGTTTCGCTCCATACCATGCATGCGGCGGTTTCGTCGGTGAAGGTCGGGTTGTTCTTAAAGCCGATCGCTTCGTAGAACTGCATCGACACGGGCAGGTCCAGAACGGGAAGGTTCACGAAAATTGATTTGGACATTGGGATTGAATGAGAGGGGGTGTGGGACAAAAAGTCAGGGTTTAGCAGGCTTCTGCCGAGTCAGGTGGGTTGTGAAGCCCGAACATATTGCCTTCGGAATCTACGGCGATCGCAATGAATCCGTACGGGCCGATGGATGTTTTAGGCTTGTGGATTTTTCCGCCAGCAGCCTCAACACGCGACGCTTCGACGCCGCAGTCTTTGCAGGCGAAGTAGATCATCGTGCCGCTTCCGCCAGCTTCGACGCCTTGCATTTGACAAAGGGCGCCTGCGGCGCCCGGAGATCCCATCGCCATCGGGAAGGTCTTCATTTTCAACTCGGGCATCGGCGAATCGAGAGTTTCGAGTTTGGTTGCTAGGACGGCTTCGTAAAAAGCAGTCGCGCGATCCATGTCGTTGACATAAATCTCGAACCAGCAAACTGGGTTGGGAGCCATCGATCAAAATCCTCTGTGATTTGAACTGAAAGATTGAGCGGCGATTGAACTTGGGTGGGCCTAGACGTGTGATCATTCCATGACCAAGCCGTATCCAAGAGGTTGTCGATTGGGAAAAGACACAATCGACGTGCTTACAAAGAAACAAACAAGTTCTTTCGCACGAGGCATTTTTGCGTCTGTCGCGGCGACACTGTTGGAGATTTTCACCTGTTCCGGCACTCTTTCCGCAGCCATCGGCTCTAGTACCCAGTCGAAGAGGGACGTTTGGGGTGAGTGTCGCACCGGGAACAAAACGTCAGTCGGCTACTCGCGCTGGCTTTGCAGTGCCAGCGAGAGGGGAGTTTTCCCGCTGAATCCAAACCATGCGATCAACGAACCAGAGTTTCCCAAGCATCGAAGCGACCATTCCGGCGATGGTGCTTGTGGGATCCAAAAGAACCAGTCCGGCGATCCAGACTAGGCCGCCAATTCCCGCAATTGCACTGGTGGATTTGACGACGGGACGATGGTGCGAGGCGATTTCACCCGGTTTCGCTCGAAGCCAGATTTGCTCGCCCAAAACACCACGCGACATCCAGTTGTCGAGTGATTTCGGAGGCGGAAACAATCGTGGATTGATCCAGATCCAGACGACGGAAACTGAAATCGGCAGTAGCGACCACCATCCGATCCAGACACGGCACCAGATGGCCACCGTTAGAAGTGGCATCGTTGCCACCCGCGTCCAACCGCTCCATGGATTTGCGTGACGTTCCCAAGTTGCATCACTCATCCCCATCGCCTTTTCGGTCATCCGTTCGAGGCGACTGCTTTCGTTGGATTCCATTTTGCTATCCTGTGCGGTGCCGCTTCAGTTTTGAGACGCTCCGGTGTTCGACTGGAGATCGGCAACCAAATTGTTTCAAAGAGAGATCGTGAGATCGGGGAATATGATCGCCATAACCAAGTCGCTACCAATCATTCTGATTTTATTGGCCATCGCGGGTTGTGGGCGTAAGCCGGCGCCGAAACGCGTGCTGCTGAACAACGGTGAAGGTGCAATAACGATTGAGGCGGATATCTGGGCAGACAATTGGTTCGCATTGTATTTGGGAGACGACTTGCTGATCGAAGATTCGGTCAGTATCAAAACTGAACGCTCCTTCAATGCAGAATGTTTTACGTTCAAGGCAGACTATCCCATCGTCTTGAATTTGGTTGCGAAGGACTTCAAAGAGAACGCGTCAGGGCTTGAGTACATTGGCACGCGAAAACAACAACTCGGCGACGGTGGTTTGATCGCCCAATTTCGCGAAGCTTCGTCTGGGAAGTTGATCGCTGGCACGAATTCAAAGTGGCGGTGCTATGTGTTGCACCACGGCCCTGTTCAGGAAGCTTGTGCTGAGTTGTCGGATCCAGTTGCGGGAGAAGGACCCTGTGCTTTCACCGAATTGGAGGAACCTGAAGGTTGGAAGACTGCTGAATTCTCAACCGCTGATTGGAGGCAGTCCAGCGAATACTCAGAATCCGCGGTTCGTCCCAAAGATGGTTATGATCAAATTCAGTGGGACGACCAAGCAAAGCTGATTTGGGGACCGGATCTAAAGAAAGACAACACGATCTTGTTTAAGATTGTCATTGACAAGCCTAGCGAACAAAACGACGAATGACGTTGATCTATTCGCCACAAAGTTCGTTGAGGCGTCGCTGCATTTCTTCACGCGAGACTTCTTCGATGCTCGAGCCGATGTACCATTCGTGGCCGAAGGGATCGCGGACCTTCGCTGATCGTTCGCCGTGGAATTGGTCCGTTGGCTTCATCGTCAAAGTCGCTCCTGCGGCAATCGCTTTTTCGGTCATCGCGTCGACATCGTCCACATGAAGGTGGATGCAAAATCCGACGGTGCCGGAATCACTTGGCGGTTCGATACCGTATTCAGGATAGGCGTCGGAAACCATCACGACCGCGTCACCGAATTTGAGTTCTGCGTGACCGACGCGACCGTTGGGCTCACTGAGTCGAAAGTCCTCTTGCGCATCAAACGCCTGTTGATAAAACTTGATCGCAGCGTTCGCATCACGAACGCGAAGGTAGGGATAGGCTTCGTGGATTTGATTCATTCTGCTCTCGCCCTGGTCGTGGTACTGTTTTGACGTTGTCGAAGTTGAATTTTTAGTCGTCTCGTGTTGACGTTATTCGAGTGAGTTTTACGGTCGAACGTCAAGTCCTGGGCTGCGATGCTGGTTTACAGGCAGATGATGTCGAGAGTAAAACGAGTATCGCCAAGTTTTCCCGGTCGATCGCATTGCGTTGGCCAGCTTTCTAGCGTGAGGCTATCTCGCTATGTCTTCGTCTTCTGAGCCGTTTTCCGGGGCATCAGTTCCGGATAAAACTCCGAACTCCGTCTCGTCGCCAAATCCTGGTGAAGATTGGTTTTCTCGCTTGACCGGTTTCCGTGAAAACGGTGTCGCAGGCGTGCAGGATGGGCTGCGGTTTGCGGACGGCAAGTTGACGTCACTTGTCAACGGACGCGAATACCAGGCAGGTCGGCTTGAAGTCGTCTCTCTCGGCGAATTGCGACAGCGGCTCGATGCGTTGCAGACCCAAGCGGGGACCCTTTCCGTCAAGCAGCAGGTCGCTGATGTGCGAGATTTGCATGGCAGTGTTGGCAACGCAGGAGCGACATTTCAAGTCGCTTCTCAATTCAACTTGCTGGAAATGGTATCGCCCAGTATCACGCCAGAGCAGGGCGTTGGCATTTATGAAAACGATCCGACGCAGGGGCCCGCCTGTGCCGTCGCTTGTGGTGCAGGAACGATCTTCCGGAACTACTTTGTCCCGCTGGGAGATCGAATTGGCCAGTCTGCGCACCATCAAATCGATTGCCTCGAAGAAGTTGGAAGGCAACTCGGCAATGATGGAAATCGTCTTTGGACGATGAAGAACGGATACGCCTTACCCACGTCCGAAGGCTTGCGCGAGATCAATGCTCAGCTAGACGTCATGTCGGACGAGGAGATTGATCTACTACGTGCGAACGTCAAAGTGGGCGTTCAAAGTCATACTCAGGTGACGATCGGACAGTGTGAGCATGCCGTGACGCAGGTTTACTGTTCCGCAATGCCGGTCGCGTATAGCGATGTCGAAGCCGTGAAATGGAAAGCGTTCGCGACGTTGATCTTGGAGGCTGCCTATGAAGCAACGTTTGCCGCCGCGGTGTTGAATGGGAGGCAGACCCAAAACCGCGAGCTTTATTTGACGTTGTTAGGAGGTGGCGCATTCGGGAATTCGCTTGATTGGATCATTCGCGCGATCAAACGTGCGTGCATTAAATTCCGCGCCTACCAACTGACAGCGACAATCGTCAGCCATCGTTCGCCGAACGAACAGGTGACCGAGTTGGTTGATTCATTTCGGCAGGCGAAAGAAAAACGGGACACCGGTGAAAATCTACCGAATCACCGCTGCCCTGTCTGTGCAAAGTCGTTGGCGGCGTTTTCGAGATACCCTTGGTACATTTGCCACGACTGTTTGAGATTAGCCGAAGATGGTCAGGGCAAACGCTTACGGTTTGGAAACCACAGTCTGTCAGGTGGGTTGGACTGTGGCTATGAAAGTGAAACGGAGGTCAAGTATCCGGATTGTGGTTCCGTCATTTGCACCATCCTGGGACGACCAGTGATTGTTAGCGAAGCTCGATTTGGTGGAGTCGTCGCCCAGCCGCTGCACTCGAACTTACTGCTACCAGGCGCGGAGTCGCAAAGCATCGACCTTCGTCGCACCCGGTCCTAAAGTCAGAATCGAGTTGCCGAAACTGTTATCTCAAGTTGATAGCACGGAGCCGCAGTGCGTTCGCAATGACCGAAACACTGCTAAAACTCATCGCGGCGGCTGCAATCATCGGGCTGAGCAAAATGCCAAAGAACGGATACAAGGCACCCGCAGCGATGGGAATTCCGATCGCGTTATAGACAAACGCAAAGAACAAGTTTTGACGAATATTTGACATTGTCTTTCGGCTAAGCCGTGCGGCGGAAGCGATGCCACTTAGGTCGCCGCCGACAAGTGTGATGCCTGCCGACTCGATCGCGACCTGAGTTCCCGTCCCCATTGCGATTCCGACGTCCGCCGCTGCGAGTGCCGGCGCATCATTGATCCCGTCGCCCGCCATCGCGACACGATGACCTTGATCTTGCAATTCGCTGACGTGTCGCTGCTTTTCTTCTGGGGAAATTCCTGCATGGACTTCATCAAGTCCCAGTTGATTCGCGACCGCCTTGGCCGTCGGTTCGGCATCACCCGTTAACATCACCACGCGCAGCCCGAGTTCATGAAGTGACTCTAATGCGGACGGCGTGCTATCTTTGATCGGGTCCGAAATCGCGATCATCCCCATCGCTTGATTGTCTCGGGCGACATAGACGACGGTCGCACCCGCCGATTGCAGGTCGCTTGATTGGGTTTCCCGTGCGCTATCGAGGTTGATGCTATTTTGTTCGAGCAATTTGCGACTGCCGATCAGAATCGTACTCTGGTCGACTTTTGCGGTGACTCCGATTCCCGACATCGCGTCGAAATGGTCAGCAGTTTGTCGATCCGTGTTGTCCCATTGCTCAGCGGCATTGACGATGGCCTGCGCCAACGGGTGTTCGCTATGCCGTTCAACCGCTGCCGCGATGGAGAGTAGTTCGTTCTCGTCTACATCGCCGAACGTGACGACGTCGGTCACTTCGGGCTTGCCCTTTGTCAACGTTCCCGTTTTGTCGACGACGATCATATCGACTTCTTCCATCGTTTCCAGAACTTCGGCGTTCTTGATCAGTACTCCGCCTTTGGCGCCTCGACCGACACCGACCATCACCGACATCGGAGTCGCCAATCCCAGTGCACATGGACAAGCTACGATCAAGACCGCAACCGCCGCGATAAACGCATGTGCGAGCTTTGGATCAGGGCCCCATACGGCCCATCCGATGAATGCCAGAATCGAGCAGGCGATCACTGACGGGACAAAGTAACGAGCGACGATGTCGGCAAGCTTTTGAATGGGGGCCCGACTGCGTTGTGCTTCGGCAACCATTTCGACGATCCGGCTGAGTACCGTTTCGTCTCCAACACTCGTTGCTTCGATGACCAGTGAGCCATTTTCATTGATCGTGCCCCCGGTGATCGAATCGCCTTTCGATTTTTCGACTGGCGTTGGTTCACCGGTCAGCATGGACTCGTCGATCGAGGAGGAGCCTTCGACGACTTCGCCATCAACCGGCACCTTGTCGCCGGGGCGAACACGAAGGTGATCGCCTTTGCGGACCTCCGAAAGTTGGATCTCCTGTTCTTCACCGGATGAATCGATTCGAGTTGCCGTCTCTGGAGTCAATTCGAGCAACTCTTCGATTGCGCCGCCCGTTTGATTTCGCGCTCGAAGTTCAAGAACTTGACCCAGCAAAACTAAAGTGATGATCACGCCTGACGCTTCAAAGTACAACGGCGGTCGACCGTTCTCGGTAAACGCTTCTGGGATGATTGCCGGCGACAGCACGACCACACAGCTGAAACAGAACGCCGCCAAACTACCGACGGTGATCAAGGAAAACATGTTCAAGTTCATCGTTTCGAACGACTTGAATCCTCGGACCAACAACGGCCAACCACACCAGAAGACGATCGGTGCGGCCAACGCGAATTGCAGCCAACCGTATGCGCGATTGCTGATCCAATCGGTCGCATCGAAGCCGACCATCGGTCCCATCGCGACGACCAGAAGCGGAACCGCCAGAGCAGCGGCAATCCAAAACCGCAGTTTGATGCGTTGGTATTCAGTATTATCGGATGGGTCCGCCGAGCCGGATTTTGGTTCGAGGTCCATCCCGCAGATGGGGCAGTCCCCTGGTCCTTGTTGTT
The DNA here is from genome assembly GCF_002251265.1 of Rhodopirellula sp. MGV. NCBI lineage: Bacteria > Pseudomonadati > Planctomycetota > Planctomycetia > Pirellulales > Pirellulaceae > Rhodopirellula > Rhodopirellula sp. MGV. Next base: position 64,972 of record NZ_NPDI01000044.1, read on the forward strand.
CGACCTCGGGGTGCATCGGGCAGGTATAGATCTTCGTTGAGCTACCAGAGTCACCCGGCGAATCATTTACGCTTCGCTTGTGGGATTTGCGATCAGCATGCGCGTGATTCCCACAGCATGACTCATCACTGTTGTTTGGGGCGTCTGTCAGTTTGAGAAATTGTTCTGGGGACTCTCGGAACCGGCCGGCACAACTCGAACTGCAAAAGTAGTATTTTTTGCCCTCATACTGGTGCGACGGTGCGTTGTCTGGGTTAACAGACATGCCGCAGACCGGGTCGGTTGTCTTCGCTGCTGTTTCGGTCGTCATAAAGCACTCTCCTTCGTTCCAACAAGCGATCGGAACGATTCGTCTTGGTGTCGTTGCTGACCGCAAGTCGTTGGATTGGGAGGCGTCTGAATTCAAGTGAGACGCTGCGGTCGATTGGACGTCGTTTACGCAGCGTGCGAATCGCGTACCGTTTAGCGCGGCAAGCGATTCGTCGATCGGAATTGCAAAGAAGAGGCGATCCGTTTGTGCCCTAGCGGATAATCATTGGCCGGAAGCTCATTTGCCGGCAGCAGCGATCACGAACTGGTCGACTCGACGCGGAACGTCGGCACAGGGCGGCCCGGTCGGAAGCTCTCGATGGTTTCGACTGATGTCTTGGCTTTAAACTGCGTCGCCAACTCTGCGACACATTCAGTCACCACTTTTTGGAGTGGTTCTGGGGCAAGACTAACACGGGCATTGATCAATAGCGTCGCCGAGTCGCTGCTGGTATCTGCCGCAACAGAAAGCATTGTCGGGGTATCGCTGCTAACCAGGTTTGCGACAGCAACTGACGTTTGCGATGAGCAAAGGACTTTGAGGTGGGCGGGTTCGGCATCGAGTTCATCGAGTCGTGCACGAAGTCGATCAACAATCGTTAGTGCAATCGCGTCGAGAGGAACGGCAGCGTCGGCGACAAGCGTGACCGTCGCATTTAACCATCCGAGTTCAGCTTCGCCTTCTGCGTAGACATCGTAGTCGACTTCCATCAACTTCTCTCTCGCAGTGGGTTCCTGAGCCAATGCGTCGTAGAGAGCTTCCAAGTTTTCGCCCGTCTTCGCTGAGATGCCGATCACTGGGCGACCGGGATATTGCGTTTCGATGCAGTCCCGCAATTGCGTTTGTTGATCGGCGGTCAGTTCATCGATTCGATTGATCAGCACCAATTCTGATTCTTCGAGTTGCTTCCGAAATATGTACTCGGCTTTTTCGGAGAAGCCCCTTCCGCTGCTTCCGGTCAGGATTTTTAGTCCGTGACTGGGTTTGAGGACGACGGCGTAGGGGCTGTGGACAAACTTTTCGCCAAGGCGTTCCATCATTGGAAGGGCGATCGTAGCGACCAGATCGGTGCAACTGCCCACTGGTTCGGCCAGGATCACATCTGGACGTTGATCTTTTTCAAACGAATCCATCGCATCGGTCAGGCCGTGGAAATTGCAACAGAAGCACGATCCGGCCACTTCGTTGACGTTTAGTCCCTGGCTGCGTAGCAACTCGGTATCAACCAGACCTGCCGCCTGGTCGTTTGTAACCACGCAGACGTGTTTGCCCTGTTCTTGATAATGGCGGGCTAGTTTGGCAATCAGGGTGGTCTTTCCGGCGCCTAGAAAACCGCCGATCATGACGAAGCGAATAGGTTGCGACATTGGTGGGGTTGGTAGGTGAAAGCGGATCAGAAATTCAGGGAGTGTAGGGAAGTGCAGACGCATACCGCACAGTCTGACATTCTGACGAACACTAGATTGTTGTCAAGCTTGCACCATTGTCGGCGTGGAGCTGTTTGCCGCACTGAGCTGTCGCTCGAGTGTTAAACTGTTGGCTTCCCCTTCCCAAGTCCAATCGTCCTGCCACGTCCAATTGTTTGAGGACCGGCGTTCGCCCTCCTGTGAGCTTGATTTATGAACCCAGCGCATTTGTCCTTACGGATACTGGCCGTCGCCGCCGTCAGCATGGTGGCACTAATGATCGGGCGCGGAACGCCAGCAAACGCGGCGCCGAACGTCATTTTGGTATTCATCGACGACCTCGGATGGAAAGACATTGGTTGCTATGGCAATGATTTTGTTGAAACGCCAAATATTGACGCGTTGGCACGGGGCGGGGTGCGTTTTACGAACTTCTATGCCGCCGGCGCTGTCTGTTCGCCTACTCGATGTGCCGTTCAATCCGGGCAAAATCAAGCTCGCATCGGTATCACGGCTCACATCCCTGGGCATTGGCGTCCTTTTGAACGTGTCATCACGCCTCAAACAACAATGGCTATGCCTCTGGACGTCGTCACGGTCGCAGAATCGCTGCAACAGACCGGCTACTCGACCGGATACATTGGCAAATGGCACCTAGGAAATGGAGCGATGTTCCAACCGGATCGTCAGGGATATGAATTGAGTGCGGTCATCAATGGGCCCCATTTGCCAGGTCGGTATCGCGTCCAAGGAAAGAGTGACTTTCGACCTGGGGCTGATCAGTACCGAACTGATTTCGAAGCTGATCTGAGCGTCGATTTTATTCGGTCGCATCGCGACCAGCCTTTCTTTTTGATGGTGTCGCCATTTGCGGTCCATATTCCGTTAGGAGCCATGTCGTCGAAGGTCGAGAAGTATCGCGCCAAAGCAGAAGCATTGGGACGCGAGTTGCCGCACCCTGTGTATGCCGCGATGACCGAGCATGTGGATGACATGGTGGGGCGAATCGTTGATGCGGTTGACCAAGCGGGTATCAGGGACAACACGATGATTGTCTTTACTTCCGACAATGGCGGACTCTACAAGCGGTATGACTACCGTGAGGCTGCCGACGATTTGGTCAGTAGTCAGCAGCCACTGCGCGGCGAAAAAGGTTCGCTTCACGAAGGCGGGATTCGGGTTCCGCTGATCATCAATTATCCGCAATCGAAGCAGGCGGGGTTGGTTTGTGATCAGCCCTGCATTAGCTACGATTTTTACCCGACCTTCGTTGATCTAGCTGGCGGAACGCTGCCGGAAACACAAACGATCGACGGCGTCAGCTTGTTGCCGCTTCTTGAAGACCCCACCATGGATTTGAATCGTGGGCCGTTGTATTGGCACTATCCGCACTATCACCATGATCGACCCGCGAGTGCGATCCGCGACGGTGATTGGAAACTGATCGAGTACATTGATGGCAGCGGAGACTTGGAACTCTATCAGCTTTCCAATGACATCGGAGAGTCAACAAACCTTGCGAGTGAAAAGAAGGGGCGTGTCGCTGACTTGCGTAAGAAACTTGGCGATTGGCGGACCGAGGTTATTGCTCGCATGCCGATTAACAATCCGAACTACGATCCGGATAGAGCAGGGGAGTGGTGGAATCAAAACCGGGGCGAACCCGTTGACAGTGATGCTCGCAAGCGGTTTCCGCCGACGGAGCTGGATGACTGATTGGCAACCGCGTTATTCTTCTTGGATGGTGATCGAGCGAACGACGTTTTCCTGGTCGCAAGCGGCAACGAAGAAATTCCGCTGTTTGTCGAGTTGGCGGCGTTGATCGATTTCAATTAAGCCGCCGCAGACCGTGTTGTTGCAGGTATCAGACCGCAGATCGAATGGCAATCCGCATCCGTGTTCGCTATGGAAGACGCAGGAGTCTTCATAGCTAAACTCGGGAAGACATTTGAGGTAACGATCGGAAAGGTCCTGATCGGAGAGTGTGGGATGCTGTCGTCGGACTCGCTCGATTGTCGCGCCGGACAAATAGGCTCGGTCTCCACCACGCAAGCAGCATCCACCTCGGCAGTTCGCACAGACCTCCGCGTAAAGCGGCAGTGAGAACCGATCATCGACGGCGGCCATTTCGTCGTGGTGTTCGGCAGACTCGATTTGACATGGTAATTCAGCCTCGCCGATTGCTTGTTCGAAGTAGGTGGCGAATCGTCGTTTTCGTTGGCCAGAAAGCTTTGTCAGGGTTCGCCTGTTGCTCGACGTCACAATGACTTGAAATGAGTCGTCTAGGTCACCGCGTTTGTGTTTTGCTGCCGTCGCTGCTGCCAACCGCCGTTGGTACAATTGCTCGCGTTCCATTGCCCGTTGCGACGCTCGTGAACGCTGTGCATCAGTCGAAGTCGATGTTGGTTTTGCGGGATGAATTGGCATTCGGTGTCGCATCGTTTTGGTTTCCTCGGTGATTCTAGCGGGATTGTAACAATCGCTCGTTCCGATTCCGATGTTGATTCCACCTTGCCCCAACACTACCTGTCCTCGGCAAACATCGCTCATGTCTCTTTACGCAGCACTTCGAGAATTCGACGGCAAGAAAACGGCGGCACTCGAACAGGTTGATGCGGAGTTGACTCGTGACAAGGACACGCTTGGAGAGCTGCTGGTGGCAGCCGAACAAACGGATGAAACGATGCAAAGTGCGTCGACCTGGATACTGAAACGTTGGTGTGATGAGGGTGAGCCGCTGATCGCGAAATCGATCCCAAAATTCGTCAAAGCTTTGCGGCAAGTGACGGCTTGGCCGGCGCGGTTGCATCTATTGCAAATTTTGTCGGTTCATCCGATTCCGTTGCGAGCGGCCAAGTCCTTGAAGCCGGTTCTCAATGACCTGTTGATACAGGACAATAAATTCGTCCGAGCGTGGTGCTTTAGCGTTCTGGCGGCGATCGCAGAAACCGATCCGACGTACCGAGATCATGTGCGATCCGTCTTGGACAATGCAGAAGCCGCTGATTCGGCCTCTGTGAAAGCACGTATTCGACACGTTAGAAAGCGATACGATTGGGCGACTTCGTGAGCGAGAAGCACGTCAGCCATCGCGTGCGAGTGTGGTTGCGCCGTTCGCTTCTTGTATTGATCGCCGTAGTTGGAATTGGTGGCGTTATGGCTTGGATTGTCGGTAGCCGACTTGTGGCTCCTTGTCCAAGACAGGTCGGCGATCCACCGTCCGGGTTGCACGCCGTTGCGATTGAAATCGAAAGTCGTTCAGACGCTACGTTGTCAGGATGGCACTGCGTACCGAGCGATTGCCGTGGCGTCATCGTGTTGCTACATGGAATCCGTGGAAATTGACGGGCGATGGTCGATCGAGCCAGATGCTGTACGAAGCGGGCTATGCGACAGTCTTGATTGATTTTCGTGGGCATGGTGAAAGTGGCGGCCAGCAGATCACCTTTGGGAATTTGGAACGATTTGACGCGACTGCCGCTGTCGAATTTGCCCGGCAAGCACATCCTGAATTGCCGATCGGTGTCATCGGTGTATCGCTTGGTGGCGCATCCGCAGTACTTGCTTCGCCACTGGATATTGATGCCTTAGTACTAGAATCCGTTTACTCAACGATTTCCGATGCGGTCGAAAATCGAGTGCGGATCAGGCTTGGTCCGATTGCGCCACTCGCGTCTGCGGCGCTGCTGTTTCAGTTGAGGTATCGGCTTGGTATCCCGTCAGACGCGTTGGTGCCGATCGATCACGTTGCGGACGTGAAGTGTCCCGTGTTGATCTTGTCAGGCCGAGAAGATCAACAGACCACAGAAGTGGAGACGCGGCGGATGTTTGAGGCCGCGAGCGAACCCAAGTCACTTTGGTTGATTGACGGAGTAGGGCATAAGGACCTGTATCGGTATGCCGGCGATGCGTACCGAGAACGGGTGCTCGAGTTCCTGGACGCGCATCTGCCGACTGCCATCGAATGAGCAGACGGATCGGTATCGATTGTCATTCGGCGGTTGGATCTGCAAAACAATCCGACAAGAATGTCTCAACCATACGATTCACTTCCGGAGCAGAAAATGCTGAGCCACCGTGTCCCGCACCGTCGATGAGGTGAAGCTGATTCTGCACGCCAACCTTGTCCAACGCTTCATGCAACGCTTCGCTTTGGTTGGGCGGTACAGTTCCGTCCTTGGTACCGTGAATGATTAGAAACGGTGGATCGTCTTTGTCGATGTAAGTAATCGGATTGACGCGTTTGATGCCATCCGGGTTGGAAAGCACTTCGCCGCCGCCCAGCAAACGGGATTCGGGTGAGCCATCGCGATTGTGGTTTTCGTAGCCTCTCGCAGTGACAAACAGCTGGAAGTCCGTGGGGCCAAAGAAGTCAACGACGGCTTGAACTTTGCTCGATTGGTCTTGCCAACCGCCGGAACCTTCGAGGTCTTTTGCGTCGCCAGATGTTCCGAGTAGGGCAACCAAGTGGCCGCCGGCAGAAGAACCGCCGACCGCGATTCGATCGGGATCGATGTTGTAGTCCTTGGCATGAGCACGCAAATAGCGGATGGCGCATTTGCAGTCTTCGATTTGTGCAGGGAACGGGGCCTCGCCAGTCAAACGGTATTCGATGGTAGCGCCTACAAATCCTTTGCGGACCATTGGCGTGACCTTGGCAACACCGCCGTCTTTGGTCCCCCCCATCCAACCACCTCCATGAATCCAAACGTAAGCCGGCCGTGGCGTCGTACTATCCTTGGGGAGGACAAGATGCATTTTCAAGTCGCGTCCACCGCCGGTTCCAAAGACGACGTCACGTTGAACGATCACATCGCTGGGCACTGTTGGTCTGCCTTGTCGAGGGGGATTGGTATTCGGAGGGCGTCGTGCTTCGAATTCCTTGCGGGTAATCGCCCCACTGCCATCCCGGTCGAGGCGATCAAACAGCCGGGCGGGACCCTTGAATTCCGAACGATTGATTTCGCCATCCTGATTGGCGTCTTCTCTTTGTAGTACTTGGTCAAACGTTGGCCGTGTGCCCGATCGCTGTGGCGGTGCCTGTGCAGAGGCGATTGATCCGTGCATCACGGTACCTAAACAAGCGACTATCGCAAACAATCGAGACGGGCCGTTGAGACGGAAAGGATGAGTCAGAAAAGTCGATGGTTTCATTTGAAGTTCCTCCAAAAGTTGCAACCTGGTTCAGCGACGAAGGTTTCGCACCATGATACCGACAGTTGGAGTACAACGAAAAAACGTGTGCCCCTCTTGCGAAGGACACACGTCAACGACAGGTTCGCGATGTGTCTGGCGACTACGGCAGCATGAGCAGGTCCTCGAGTACCTCATCATCACCGACGGCAAGCAGCAGACTAGCGGTTTCTTCGAAGAGGGCGTCTTCGTACTCCATGTGAATCCCCACCGTCAGGATGAAGGGAATCATGGTTCGTGGGATGTAGCCCATCGGGAGCTCGCCGCTGAAGTAATCGAAGTTGTATTCGCCCGCTTCTTTGAAAATCGTGTGGGTGTGTCCAAAGTGTAGGTAGTAGTGTTTGCGTTTGTAGATATCGTTGCCGTCGGTCCAAAAGGTTGCGGCGACGTCACCGGCCAAGACGAATCGCTGTGTCGAGTCGGTCAATGCTCGACCGCCGGCGTGTGGTTGCTCGATGATTTTATGGAACCAAGAGTCACCGACACGAGGGGCACCAAAGGTCATCAAGCCTTGGACAGGGAGGTTGGCTTGGTACTGAAGTTTGAATGCCAACATTGCCGCACTCGCCCCTCCCAAACTGTGGCCGGTCAGCCAAAGTTTGCGTCCGTTGCTGACTTCCAAAGCGACCTTGGAGAGAACTTCGGGAAAGACGCTAGTCGCGGCGTCCCAGAAACCGCGATGGACACCAACTTCCACATTGTCAATCTTGACCAACTTGACTGCGTGGTCGAGATCCGCATAGTGATCAGCGATATTTGTGAAGCTGCCGGACGTCCCGCGGCAAGCGACAATGACGGCGTTCTCGGTGACAAAAATCGCTCCGTCGGCACCGGTCGTTGAATCATGAAAGCCTTGGACTTCGATCACGCCATGGTTGGCGTACAGTGCGTCCAGGTAGGCGTCGTAATCTTGCTCGCTGAGTTGCGAGTTGTTGTACACCGCCATGCTGAGGTGGGCGAGTAGATAGCGATTGACGAGGTTGCTGCCTTCGTCCATCGCGTTGAAATGATCGAATGCATGGTTCTCGGCGACGGGTAGATACGAGCGACCGAAAATTGGATAGAAAGTCTTCGTCTGGGCCCGCACGGGGCTACCAACCAAAAACGCTGTCGCAAAAACAGTGCAAACCGCAAGCATTCTTTTGAATGTAGAAACGTTCATCGGTCAAAGTCCTGTCGTTGGTGTTGTTGCCACCGGAATCGGCGACTTCGAACAACCAAGCGACAGACAGACCGATGTGTTACCTATGCGTATTGTGTGTGAGTACTATTTGCTGGTGATGACGACGTGATTCCAATACGCCCACTCGTTTTGCCAATTATTGGCCCGGTTTTCCAGAACCAATCGGACGTCTTTCCCTGCGAACTCTGACAGATCCACCGCAACGTCCAGCCACTCGTTCTTGCCAACGGTGTTTGTCGCGACGAGCGTATCGGCCATGAGTTTGTCATTGGCAAGGATGCGCAATTGCCAATCTCCGTGGGGATGATGGCTCACTCGCAGTTTCAGGAGCGTTGCTTTGTTCTCGGGCACCGAAATGGTCCGAGTGAGTTGGCACGGCTGTTCGCGGCTTCCGGGATGCGTTTGCATCGCAGGCTGGTTGCGAAAGCTGGTGTGGTAGAGGATTCCGCCTTCGCCGACATTTTGGACGTCAAATTGCGGGGCGATTTTACCGATGATCGCGTCCGCTTCACTGCTCGAATCGGTATCGGCTGTTCCAGTCGCCAGGCGCCGAGCAACAAACTCTTGCAACTTCGGCATGTCCGAGTTGATGACCAAGTCGATCGCTCGCTGCGGCCAATCGGGGACCATCGGTTCCAAGGCGAACCAATACATTCGCTCCAGATTTGGGTCGTTCGTATCCGACGCATGACTTGCTAAACCGGCGAGCAATTCCCAGCGATCGGTATAGGGCAGACGCATTGCCGCGGATGCCAAATAAAGACGGACAATCGGCGACGGATCCTCGCTAGCCATCTGCACGAAACGTCGCAACGTTTCTGGTTCGATGGGGGGATCAGCGTGGTCAGCGTTTGCCAAGTAGAACGCGTCGACAGTGCTTCGATCACACAGGAGTTGAACCGCCCAGGATCGGACATATTCGTCGTCGTGGTCGAGTTGATCCAACAAACGACTTCGCGAAAGCGTGCCACTCAAATACCAAGCCCACAACGCTCTTAATCGATCGCGAGTGGAAACAGCCGAGCCAAAACGCTCCTGCAATGCTTGTCCAACTGCTTGTTTATTCAATGAGCCAGCAACGGCACGGTGGTGCAACAACACGCGGGCCTGACGGGTGTACCAATCGTTGGGATGGAATTGCAGTTCCACTAGATCCAGGTCATCGAGTGCACGCAGGTTTGGCCTCTCGATTGGTTCCGCCTCTTTGGGCATGACACGATAGATCCGACCGCTATCTGGGAAGTTGATGGCGTTCCCACAGACATCGGTGTCGTGCCAATCCAAAATATAGACACCGCCTTCGGGACCAATTTCAATGCTGAATCCGACCCAAGCCATGTCGTTGGTGGGCATGAAATCATCGCCGTGTTTGCCGATAAAGCTACTGCCGCTCGGCTGCATCATGTCTGTCAGCACGGCATGTTCGTGGATGTTGCACATGAACAATCGATCGTGGTACTGACGCGGGAATGCGTCGGCTAGGTAGAACCTGGCGCCACCATGAGCAGACAAGTGCGTATGATCCCGAATGGTTTTGATGTCGTCGTAGATGTAGGGATTGATGTGTGGCAGGCTTTGTTTGTGATACACGCCGCCTTGTGAGACATGGAACAGGTGCGGAATCACGCAGCAAGTCGCAAATGCTTGGCCGTGCCGATTGAAATCGAAGCCCCAGGGATTCGAGAGACCCCGCGCGAAGACTTCGTACTTCCTCGTGACGGGATGGAAACGCCAGATGCCACCGTCGATGAATTGCCGCTCGGAAGGATCACATCCGGGCTTACCGACTTTTGATTGGGTAAAGACGCCATGGCATCCATACAGCCATCCATCGGGGCCCCAGATGAAGCTGTTGAGTGTCTCGTGTCGATCGTTGATTCCCCAACCGTCCAGCAATGTTTCGGCGGGGCCGTCCGGCACGTCGTCGCCATCAGCGTCGGGGATAAACACGAAGTTCGGCGGTGAACCAAGGTAAACACCACCGAAGCCGACGGCGATTCCGGACGTGAACGTCAGGTCGTCTTTGAACGTTTTCTTTGTATCGAAAACTCCATCGCCGTTCGTGTCTTCCAAGATCTGGATTCGACTGACTTTCTCATCCGTGTGTTCACGTCGTGTGCGATAGTTCAAGTTCTCAACGACCCAGATTCGTCCGCGATCGTCGAAGCAGAATGCGATCGGTTCCGCCAAAGTCGGCTCGGAGGCAAAGACAGAAACGTCGAATCCGTCTGGGATCGACATTTTGTCAACGGCTTCGGAAGGCGTCAAAAATGGAGCGTCGCTCGTACGATGCTGTTGCTTGGGTAAAAGCTGTTGTGCGAACGCGGTCGGCGCCAGGGCGAGTGCGATCGACAGGGCCGAAACGAAACGCCGTTTGGTTCGAACGCAACGGGAAATGAATTGGCTCATTGTTTCACCTCCACTTGGGAACGCGTTTGCATGTACTTGAAAAGGTCGAGAACTTGTTGTGGTTTTAATTGGTCGAGTTGACCGTCCGGCATCATCGATTTGTCGGAAACCTTGCGTGCTTCGATGTCGTCTTTGGAAACGACGAGACGCGGTTGATCGACGGTCTTCAATACAACACGCTGTGAGTCTTCTTCAGCGAGCACACCAGTCAGGATCCGTCCGTCGGCGGTTTGGATGATCTGCGTGCGGTAGCCTTCGGGGACGTCGGCGCTGGGGGCGACGCTGTTGAGTAGGAAGTAATCGAGGTTGGCGCGATTGGATCCGGTCAGGTCCGGACCGACCTTTCCACCGTCACCGTACATTTGGTGACAAGCACCACAGGTTTTCGCAAATACGGTCCGCCCGCGACTAGCGTCGGCTTTCTGCAGCGTTTTGTCGGTGATCAGTGATTTGTATCGTGCGATCGTTGATGCGATATCTTGATCGAGTGACTCGACTTCGCCGAAGGAGCTTGTGAACTGTTTGCCAAGCAGGTCACCCATTGTGCGTGCCACATAGCTGGGGACTTCCGTTCGTTCGACGATTCCTTCATTCATCCATGCGACGAGTTCAATGGCATAGTCTTTACGTGTCGCCAGCGTTTCAACGATGGCACGTTTGGTATCCGCATCTGCAGCTGAATAGAGTCGTTTGAAATAGACGGGGCCAAGTGGCGAACCTGTAATGGAGTAGGCACGAATCGCATCGATTCGTAGGTTGTCCGTTGCAAGCAGCGGTTCAAGTTCGCTCGCCAAACCGTCGTATTGCTGTGTGACGAGAGCAGCTAAGGCTGAACGTCGAAGTTCAATCGAAGCCGCTTCGTCGCGCAAGGTCGCCAGCGATTGAGCAAGTGCTTCGGCATCACCAAAGATCTGCGACAGCCGCTGGACATTGCGCTGCGTTTCGACATCAGCGGAGGTCGATAGTTCTTTGGCAAGCGACTTCCAGCCAGTTGGCGCGGCGACGTTCCGTCGACCTTCGAGCCCGTGCAACATTCCACGAATCAGAGACCGACGAACGGAATCTTTGTGCGTCGATCGCACGGCATCGACGATCAGTTGAAGTCGATCCGTTTCGGAGTCTCGACGCGTGCGTTCTTGTGCGATGCTCTGCAGACAAGGCAGGGCAGGGGACAAGAGCATCAAGCAAAGAATGAGTTTCGACGTTTTCCGCCGGTGTCTTGTGCGGCGGTCACGCCCCAGAGAATGGGTGGTGTGAAGCGTTGATTTGCGGGACATCTGAATCCACAAGGTCGATGCGGGAGGTGCAATGGCGGGATGATAGCGAGACAGGAGGCATACACTATAACCGCTCGTAGGGCGTCGCATCGGCTGTTGTCGCAGACAATGATTCCAGTCTGTCGAATCGTCTGGATGGCGGAGATTATTGCTTCGTCGAGAACCTCAACACGTTCGCTAGACGGATCTACTACAATCGACGACTGTCAGAGGCGGATCCATTTCCAACGCTTGAGTTTGTTCTTTTGAGATTGCTGATGCTCCCTAAAATGAAGTCGTCTTGGTGGTTCGTGGTGTTTTGCATGCCAATTGCAATCGTCGCATGTTCCGGTCGTTGTTGTGTCTCACAAGACGCCGTCGAGTCGCGAACGATCAACCAACGGATCATTCCGCGTTGGATCGATGACACGCATTTTTCGTTCACCGAAGAATTGCCAACGGGTGAGCGTGTGACGAGGCAGGTGGATTGCGAATCGGGTGAGATCGAAACGGTTTCCAGTGAAGATGGCGGACGGCGTGACGCACTTTCTGGTGGTCCACTGCCCGTGTCAGAGACCTCGGCAACAGATTCCGAATTGACGTTTGTCAACGAAGCCGACGAATCGGTCGAGTTGTATTGGTTGGACCAACGCGGGTTTCCCACCAGCTATGGCGATCTCGCTCCCGGCAAAAGCAAAACTCAGCATACCTTCAGCGGGCACGCTTGGATGGTGCGTTCATCCGAAGGCCCTGGTGGAGAACGCAAGTTCTATGGAAGCGTTGTCGCTGGCGCTCGCCCACTGGTAGCGAAAATCAGCAAGACGTTCGATACGCCGGAAAGTTTGACGCCGCGTTCACGCCGACGTTTCCGCGCCCGCACTGCTCCCGGCGGTTCGCCTGATGAATCGATGCGTTTTACCGTCGAACAACAGGACAGTGACGGCGAACGAAGTGCGACGTTGCGCGTGTGGAACGTGGAAGCTTCTCGCGATTCGGCAAAGGATCTATTGACCGTCAACGGGGCGGACTTAGTTGACGTCTCGTGGTCGCCAGATGGAACGTTGCTCGCCGGGTGGAAACTGGTCCGCCACGAGCCCGCAATGGTGACGATGGTCGAGTCGTCGCCGAAAGAAGGAGGCCGAGCAGTCGTGCGCCAGCATGCCTATCGTCTTCCAGGTGATCCCTATGACGACTACGAGCTGTTTGTCATCGATATTGACAAGGGCGAAGCGTTGCCCTGTGAACTACCGGTGGTCGACTTTGGACGTCCGCGAGTGCGTTGGCTTGGCGATCATCAGATCACGTTCGAGAAAGTTGATCGCGGGCATCAGCGTTTTCGGTTGTTCGTTTTCGATCCGTTGACTGGCGAAACGCGAACGCCAATTGATGAATCGACGGAGACATTCATTTGGACAATGCACGGTCCCAACGTCCCACTGGTCAGTTACTTCGGCGAGAGCGACGAAGTGATCTATTCGAGCGAAGCGAGTGGATTTCGCCACCTGTACTTGGTCAACTTGAGCGACAAAGACAGTGCGTTTCATTTTGATCCTCAGTCGTCTTACGATGCGATCGAGCCGTTGGCAATCACCAAAGGCGAGTGGCTGGTACGCAAGATCGAAAGCATTGATGAGGACGCTCGTTCGATCGATTTAATGGTTGGCGGGTTTTACCAAGATCAAGATCCGTATCTCCAGCACCTTGTGCGAGCGACTCTTGACGGCGAATCGTTGGTGCCACTTACGGACGCCAACGGAGATCAATCGTTCGAGTTTTCGCCGAACAAAGATTACTTGGTGACGACGTCTAGCCGGATCGATTCCCCGCCCCTGCATCAACTTCGAAAAACAGAAGACGGGAGTTTGGTTTGCGATTTGGTTCAGGCACAACGCGTCGGGGATGATTCCAATTGGCGTTCTGCCGAGCGTTTTCATACCAAAGGGCGTGACGGCGAGACGGAGATTTGGGGGAATATTTATTTCCCCGAAGGATTCGATCCACAAGCAACCAAACGCTATCCAATTATCGAAGCGATCTACGCGGGACCACATGATTCCCACGTGCCAACACGGTACCTGCACGGAGCGCGTCACCAAGACCTGACTTCACTCGGCTTCGTCGTTGTCCAGATCGATGGGATGGGAACCGCAAACCGATCCAAAGCCTTTCATGATGTGTGCTGGCACAACCTCAAGGACGCGGGTTTTCCTGATCGTATCCAGTGGATCAAAGATGCGGCGGAAAAGTATCCGGCACTTGACGCCAGCCGCGTAGGAATTTTTGGTACTTCCGCCGGTGGGCAAAACGCATGTGGCGCTTTGGTGTTCCATGGCGACTTTTATAAATCGGCATACGCATCGTGTGGGTGCCACGACAACCGGATGGACAAAGCAAGTTGGAACGAACAATGGATGGGCTATCCGGTCGGGCCGCATTATTCGGCGTCTAGTAACATCGACAATGCATCACAATTGCAGGGCAATCTGTTTTTGGTTGTCGGCGAACTCGATTTCAATGTTCCACCAGAATCGACCTATCGATTGGCTGACGCCTTGATCAAAGCGGACAAAGATTTCGACTACTTGGTGGTGCCTTCGATGGGACACAGTGACGGTGGTCGGTATGGAAAACGCAGAATGCGTGATTTCTTTGTCGAAACACTTCAACCACAGGCGGACTGATGCGAGTGAAAAGGCGGATTGAGTGGACAGTGGGTTTAGCGTTTCTGTTGGTTGTCAGTTCGTGGACACCACGGGCGCTCTGCCAGAATAAAACTGTTGGATCCGCCCAATCGTTTGCTTCAGGATTGCCAGCTGAGACGCTGCGAGCGGCAAAGCGTGCCGTTGCAACATTGACAGAAAAAGTCAGCACACGAGGCGGCTACTTGTGGCGTTACTCCGCGGACCTGAGTTTGCGGGAAGGCGAGGGTGTTGTCGAATCCGAAACGGTTTGGGTCCAACCGCCGGGAACGCCGGCGGTCGGCTTGGCGCTAACGCATCTCTACCAAGCGACCGGTGAGCAACAGTTCTTAGACGCTGCGCTCGCTGCCGCAGAGTCACTTCGACAAGGTCAAATGCGAAGTGGCGGTTGGCAGGCCTCGATCGAATTTGAACCCGACCGTCGCAAGCGATGGGCCTATCGCATCGATCCAGAGCATCGCAAAGCCAAAGATCAGTCGAGTCTTGACGACAACAAGACTCAGTCTGCTTTGTTGTTTCTGATCACGTTGGACGAGACGTTGCGGTTCCAGAACGAAGCGGTCCACGAAGCAGCTTTGTACGGCCTCGACGGACTTCTCGGTCAGGGGCAGTTTGCAAACGGCGGATTTCCGCAGGTTTGGACCGACCAAAAAACAGTCGATCATTCGGCACCGAAGCGGCAAGCAAGTTATCCGAATGACTGGCCAAGGGAGTATCTCGGGCATCAACAGTACTGGTATCGGTTCACGTTGAACGATCATTTGGCCCGTGACACGATGGCGGTGCTGTGGGAGGCGGATCGGATCTATGGGGATGATCGGTATCGCGAATCGGCCGTCCGCCTTGCTGACGCATTGCTTGCCGCCCAGATGCCTGATCCACAGCCCGCCTGGGCTCAACAGTACAACGCGGAAATGCAACCGATTTGGGCTCGGAAGTTCGAACCTCCGGCGATCACGACGAGTGAGTCATTTGGTGTGATCGATACTCTGTTGGATGTCTACCAACAAACAGGCGACAAGAAGTACTTGGCGCCGATCCCCCAAGCGTTGCAGTACTTGAAAACGTGCGAACTGAATGATGGTCGAGTCGCAAGGTTCTATGAACTAAAGACGAATCGCCCTTTGTACTTCGACCGGCAATACAGATTGACGTACGACGACGGTGATTTGCCCACGCACTACGGATTTAAACTCAATAGCAAAGTGGATGCCCTGCAGCGACGCTATCGGAAAATAATCGCGAGCGGACCACTTAGTGGTGTTCCAACGCGTCGTGTTTCCGATCAAAAGGTACGTCAGTTAATCGATCGTCAGCGTGAGGACGGACTTTGGGTTTCCAGCGGCGGTATGCGTTATCACAAATCGGACGGACCGTCGATCGATATGCGTGAAGTGGTCGAGAACCTTGAAACGATGGCAGCGTATTTGAAGGTCCACGCATCCGCCCAGTGAACGACAGTCGTGGAACTACAGTCGTGAAATATCCAAACCGGCGAACGTCCCCACTCGCTTGAAATCGTCCAGCACCTCGCTGGCAGTTTCGAAGCGGTTCTCCGGTTGCCGGTCGATCAATCGCATGACCAAGTCACTCAGCCGCTCATCCATGCCAATCTGCGAAGCGACCGGTGCGACGGGTTTATCGTGGTTGATGGATCGAATCCAATCGCCGATCGACGTTGCGGCGTAAGGTGGGTTCCCGGTCAGCAAAGCGAACATGGTCGCGCCCAGTCCGTAAAAGTCACTACGTCGGTCCAAGCTGGTTGCATCCATCACGCGTTCTGGGGCGAGATAGCCGAGTTCGCCAATGATGTCCCCCGGCTTCGTCAATTGCGATGCGTCAGTCGATTCCAGGGCTTTGGCGAACACCAAATCGCTGAGCATGTACACATTGTCTTCATCGCGGCGGAGGATATTCGCGGGCGTGATATTGCGATGGACGATTCCGTGTTGCGACGCGGCAACGAGTGCGCGTGCGATATGAAGCCCACAGCGGAATGCTTCGCGCCAATCGAGTGTGCCGCCGATCCCGATCCGTTCGATCAATTTTGCGGCGCTGGTTCCTTCGACCCATTGCAAAGCCGCCCAGCAATAGCGGCCTTTCTTGCCAGCGTTGTAAAGCTTGACGATATGGTCGTGTTCGATCGGTAGAACGGTTTTCATCGCACGGATGAAACGCTCGCGTTGATCATCAGTCGCTGTCATCTGTGGAAGCAAGACTTTGACGGCAACGTCACGATCGCGTTTGCTGTCGTAACCACGAAACATCGCACTGTTTCGACCGATTGTGATCAGGTCTTTCAAGACGTAGTGATGCAAGGTCTGGCCGACCAATTCGGTGACACCGCCGATCGGAACCGGTTCATCATTGGGGATGGTATCGGGGGTCGTCGTAAAGCGAACCGTTGGTTGGTCTTGCTGTGTTCCGTTTTCGATTCGCAGGATCGATTCGCCGATTCGTAGCACGGACCCGGGGCGAAGTCGACGAGGCTGGTCGATCGGTTCACCGTCCACCAAGGTTCCGCCCGCACCACCACGGTCGATGACGACGGGAGTGGAATCGTCCACGCGAATTTCGCAGTGAATGCGACTGACTTTTGGGTCGCGTATTTTGGTGTCGCTATCGCTGCCTCGGCCAACCAGTAGCGGCTGACTATCGGCGAGTAAGAATTCGCGGCCTTGATCAGGCCCTTCCGAGACGACCAGTTTCCAGTGTGGGTTCATCGTGTTGCCTATTCAGTTTCCAACGGGGGCGAATCGAACGTCGCGGAGCGATCAATCAATCCGTAGATTTTGTGTTCAAATTCAGTCAATTGACGGGTCAGGCGTTTCTCTGCCTGTTCGATCAAGCTTTGCAAAGTTGGCTCGTCGGGAAGAGCCGGATCGGTATCAGACTGGGCGACTTGACGGAGAAACTTGACGAGTCGCGAAGGAGCGTTGACATCGTTTTCGAACGCCAGTTCAGCAGCATGAATTGAAAGGTGAATTGCCAGTTGTGGGTCGTCATCTGCGAATTCGATCGCGGCGTCCGTCAAGCGTTCGATTTCGAACTGATCTTTCGTCGTGTCGCGAGAAAGTCTTGCGCCGGCGAACCGTCGTGCTCCGTTGCGTTCGACTTCCAAGAGATTTTGCAGTCTTGCGACTTTGCTCTGGGATTGGACGAGAGCGACGCCCAGGATGATCAATAGCACGACCAACAACAGCGCCATGCTGCCGGAAACACTCGCAAGCAATACGTGGCGACGGACCGCGTGTCGAATCCTTTGTACGATTCCTGGAGGTTTAGCGTGGATCGGTTGACCGTTTAGAAATCGGTGAAGGTCATCCGCCAGATCATGTGCGGTCGCGTAGCGATCGGCTGGAGCCTTGGCGAGACATTTCAGTGTGATGGTTTCGAGATCATGTGGGATACCAGAAAAGAACTGGCTAGGTGGAACCGGATCTTTGGTCATCACTTGGGCGACAACGTCGATCGGAGACGGTGCCAGAAATGGCGGCCGATCGGTCATCATCGCGTAAAGCACTGCACCAATTGAATAGACATCCGACGCAGGACCAATCGTCGCGTCGGCGCCTCCGGCTTGTTCGGGAGGCATGTAATGTGGCGTGCCAATCAGTTCGCCGCTGGTGGTCAATTGGCTTTGGGCAGACAGTAATTTGCAAACGCCAAAATCGGTCAGACGCGGATTTCCTTCACGGTCGATCAAGATGTTGGCAGGTTTAATATCGCGATGGATGATCCCTTGGTCATGGGCGTGGGCGATCGCGGTGGCAACCGCCTGCGCGATGCGGGCCGCATGCGTCGGGTGCAAAGGACCGTCTTGCAGGGTTGCCGCAAGGCTTTTGCCATCGACGTATCCCATTGAGAAATAGGGGCACCCGTCGTGCGAGCCGACTTCATAGACGGGCACGATTCCGGGGTGGTCCAATGCTCCGGCGGCACGGGCTTCGTTTTCAAATCGCTTTCGCTCTGCATCGTTCGCGACGTTGCTTTCAAGGATCATCTTGAGTGCGACGAAGCGGTTCAGCGGTTGCTGTTTGGCGAGGAAAACGACGCCCATTCCCCCGCGAGCGATCTCACGCACGATCTCATATTCGTCGATATGTTGACCAGCGACGGGGAACCTCCTCTCGCCGCATCGGCCGTTCCCGGACGGCGTGGGGGTAGGTGCATCCAGATCGAAGCTGGCTGAACCGGTATCGGTCAAGCCGGGTGTGCCGTGCTCGGTAGGGGCATCCAATTGGTCGTCGGTGTGCGGATCGTCCACAGTGCCAAACGATGAGAGGCGTCACAAAGGTGGTGGGCCGTCAATCCGCAGCCCACCTGTCAGTAAACGCAGTTTATCAAAGTCCGAAGATAGCCGTACAAGTGCGAGGCGGGTATGGCGCGTCGCGATTCACAAAACATTCATTGGTGAGCGAAGAGAATGGATGGATCGGAACGGTCGGGGAAAGAATCCGGTCGCGATCAAGAGGGGCCGCCAACAACGGATGGGTGCGGAGTTTGGCGGTAACGTGCCGGGCCTTTGGCCCTTTGTGATTCGTTTTTATTGATGCCCCAGGCCGTTGGCCTGGGCTGGGTAATTGGCTGGACCTTCGGCCCACGTTTGGGACGGGGATCGTTTTAGGGGCGAAGCCACGACCGGCCAAATCGGTGGCGATGTGCGTTTGGATAAGATGCGGGGCGGTAACGTGCCGGGCCTTTGGCCCTCTGTGAATTGTTTTGCTTGGTATCCCAGGCCGTTGGCCTGGGCTAGGTAATTGGCCGGGGCTTCGCCCCTAAAACGGTGTTGCATTTTTGGGCCGAAGGTCCAGCCGGTTACCTAGCCCGGTCCGCAGGGCCGGGTAAAGGTCGCCACAAAAATCCTGTAGGGCCGAAGGCCCGGCCGGTTACTGGTCATCGACGGCCTGGCGAATGGTCGCTTTGATGCGCTGCTTGGCCGTGTCGCTCAAATCAGGGGCGTTGTCTTCTGGAACGCGTAGGTGCCCCTTTCGGCTGGCCGCGACGACCAGATCCAAATCGCGTTCGAGCTTGCAGCATCGGCCGCAAGACAACTTGTGTCCGCGGAGTGCCGCGCGCTCGTGGAATTCCAGGGGCCGATCGTGAGAGTCTGACATCAGATGGGACGCTTCCTCACAGTGGAGCGTCAGGACCATTTGAATCCGTTTCAGCAGCGTGAAGAGTTTGGCTTTCAAGACTTCGTTGAATTGGATTGGTCAAACCAGCGGACGTTAAGGCATTCGCGGAGCGCGAGCCGACACCGGCTGAGACGCATCGAAAGGTTGGTCGCTCCGATGCCTAGCAATTCACGAATTTCCTGGGGTGAATGCTGGTTAATTTCTCGCAAGATAAACACTTCCGCCAATTTGTTTGGAAGCCGATCGACGCAACCGTGAAACGTTTCCCAAAACTCGTCCGCTTCAAATAACGCCTCAGGATTATCGCGGTACGTCGATGGTGACGGCTGCCCGTCGGGTGTACGATCGAGTGGTTGTTCGGAAACGCGGCGATTCTGAACGCGAAAATGATCGGCGACTTTGTTCTTCAGGATTGCAAACAGCCAAGTCGACAGGGTCGCTTCATTACGGAATTTCTTTCCGCCAGCGATCGCAGCAAGAAACGTCTCTTGCACCAACTCTTCGGCGACCGCTTCTTGACCGGTACGCGCGAAAGCAAATCGGAAGAGTGCGTTTCCGAATCGGTCCACACATTGTTCCAGAACGTCGGCCACGTCGCTGTCCAGACTTGCGATTCCGTTCTTAGTGTTCATGCGTCCTGAACTTTGGAAAGCGAAAAGAAATGACCGAATGCGTGTGAATTCTGATCGGCACATGCGACCAATCATTCAAAAGGTCACAGACCAGAGTGCGGTTGCTAAACCAATAGCTATCTAAACACGGCAACCGCCATCACGGGGTAATAGTCTTCTTATTCCTTTAGGGGCGGACTTGTTTGATGAAACGACGTCATTTGCAAAGCCTAATCTCGCGACGTGTCAGCCGTAAAGCATCCTCCGGCAAGAATTCCATTCGCCGGGTGTTGCAAGTCCAAACGATGGAAACACGCAATATGCTGGCAGCGGAGACGCTGCGTATCACGATTGAGAATCTGTCAGACGAAAACGGACTGGCACAAACTCCATTTTGGATTGCGGCACATGATGGGACATTTCAAACGGCGGCTCTCGGACAACCGGCAGCAAACTTCACAGGTCTCGAACAACTTGCCGAAGAAGGCGACACCAGTGGAATCGCAGCGAGATTTGCCAGCGATTCCAACGGACACGATGCGGTAATCGCGGCGCCTTCTGGATTCCCAGGGGCACCGGTGTTTGAACCCTATGAAATTGCCGTCGCCCCACTATTTTTGTCGGACACGACGACGGAACGTTACTTCAGTTACGCATCGATGGTGATCCCGTCCAACGACGCTTTCATCGCGAACTTGGATCCGATGGCGATTGAGCTATTTGACGCCACCGGTCAATTTACCGGAGCGCGTTCGATCGTCATCTACGGAAGCGATGTTTATGACGCGGGGACCGAAGTCAACGATGCCAGTGGCGGGGCGGCATTCTCAACCCTCGGCGGTACCGGCGTTGATGAAGGGGGCGTCGTCATGCACCACAGCGGTTTGGACGAATTCGTTGGTACCGGATTGCCGACCGGTGATGACTTGGGGCGGGCGTTCGCGCCCCAAACACCAATCGCCCGGATCACCATCGCATTGGATTCCGATCCTCAGTCTCCGTTTGATCATTCAGGACCGAAGGTCCGATTTCATGCCGATCAGCTGAAAACGATGTCGACCCACCACGCCATACAAGTCACCTACAGTGATCCCTCAGGTGTCGACCTGACAAGCATTGATCCATCTGACATTCGTGTGATCGGGCCTTTGTTGACGACGTTGAATGTCGATTCGGTGACGACTGACGCTTTACCAGGAACGACGCCACACGAAGTCACCGCGACGTACCATCTCTCCACGCACGACGGCTCGTTCGATCCGCTTGACAACGGGACGTACAGCGTCGCGTTGCTCGGTAACCAGGTGAACGATCCCTTCGGTCACAGTGCCTCTCCAATGCACCTAGGTGAATTCGGTGTTGATATCCCAATGCGTTTGAATGTCTCATTCGAGAATTTGAGTGATTCCGACGGGCTGTTCAACACACCGGTTTGGGTCGGGACTCACGATGGGAATTTCCGTGTCGGGCTGAGTGGAGTAGCCGCATCGAACTTTGCTGGCCTGGAAGCTGTTGCCGAAGAAGGCGACGTCAGTGGGCTACGAAACCGGTTTGCTTCACAATCCAACGGAGTCGACGGGGTGTTGTTTGCACCAGACGGATTCCCCGGTGCTCCGATTTTTGAACCCGGCGAAACGGTCAGCGAGAGTCTTGAAATTGCGAATCCGCTGCGTCAACGTTTCTTCAGCTACGCAAGTATGATCATCCCGTCTAACGATGCGTTTATCGCGAACTTTGATCCGCGTGGAATAGAGTTGTTCGATGCGTTTGGTCAATTCAGAGGAACGCAGACATTTACCGTTTATGGGCGTGATATTTGGGATGCTGGGACAGAAGTGAACGATCCCGCAGGCGGCGCCGCTTTCTCGACTGGAGGCGGTACGGCGGTTGATGAAGGTGGCGTGATCCATCGCCACGTCGGGCTTGATGACTTCGTCGGCGGTGGGTTGGCTACAGGCGAGGACTTAGGGTTTGCATTTGATTCGCTGACTCCGATCGGTCGATTCACCATTTCGATGGAAGGTCACCCGGCAACGCCGCAAGATCACACTGGGCCGATGGCAACATTGGACGCAAGTGATTTGTTGACGTCTGGTCAAAGTACTCATCACGTGCAAGTGGTCTACACTGATCCGTCAGGGATAGACGTGAGCAGCATTGATGTCGACGACCTGCATCTGCTTGGGACCGGCGCGGATAATTTGGAAGTCGTCGGCGTGACAACGGACGCAGTCCAAGGGCAGAACAACCATCGAGTCGTTGCAACCTACGAAATTGCGTCGAAGCTTGGCGACACGGTAACTCCTCGCGACAACGGGCTTTATTTTGTTAGCGTCCGCGACGGAGAAGTCGCCGATTCGATCTCGAACACGTCCGATGCGAATTCCTTGGGTTCGTTTGAAGTTTACTTGCCCGTGTCACTTGAGATCACTCTCGAAAATCTGTTGCCGAGCGGTGGACTATCGCAGACGCCGTTCTGGATTGGAGTTCACGATGGTGGTTTCAAGGTCGCGACAGCGGGGCAAGCGGCGGCTGATTTCGGCGGTCTGGAAATGATTGCCGAAGAAGGCGATCCGACGATGTTGTCTTTACGGTTTCAAGATGAAACGCAAGGCATGGAAACGGTTGTGACCGCGCCAGACGGATTCCCGGGAGCACCGATCTTAGAACCGAATGAAGTCACGACGGGAATGCTGGATGTCTTCAACACCAACCAGAATCGATTCCTCAGCTACGCCAGCATGGTGATTCCGTCCAACGATGCTTTCGTTGCCAACCTGAATTCGAGAGCAATTGAGCTGTTCGATGCCCAAGGATTTTTTAGAGGCCCCCAAACGATTACGGTCTATGGTCGTGATATTTGGGATGCTGGAACCGAAGTCAATGATCCGGCGGGCGGCGCGGCATTCACAGTCGCTGGAGGAAGCTCGGTCGATGAGTCTGGCGTGATCCATCGACATAGTGGACTTGCGGATTTTATCGGTGCGGAACTTCCCACGGGCGGAACCTTGATGTCGGCATTCAATGCTTCGACACCTATCGCGCGTTTAACGATCGGAATGGCTGGTTCAACGCAGGTCCCTGTCGATCATCAAGGACCGACAGCCGAAGCGATGGCAAGTGATGTCACGCTAGCTGGAACCGATACGCACGAGGTGCACGTGACCTATCGTGATCCGTCGGGCATCGATTTATCAACCATCGATCCACACGACATCATGGTGGTCGGGCCATTGAACCACTCCTTGGAAGTCGTCGACGCGATGATCGATCCGGCGGCTGCGTCTGGCGATACTTCTGTATCGGTCGTCTACCGAGTGAAACCCATGGATGGCCCGTTCACGGCGCGTGACAACGGGAACTATTTCGTCACCGTCCGCAGTGGCGAAGTGAGCGACACGTTCGGGCAAGCGACACAGGCAACTTCCGTCGGTGACTTTGCGGTGGACGTTGGGGTGCGATTGCAAATTTCAATCGAGTCACTGACCGAAAGCAACGGGCTTTATCTCAGCCCATTTTGGGTAGGATTGCACGAAGGCGGGTTTGAACTTGCCCGAGGGGGGATGCCGGCATCGCAATTCGCCGGTATCGAAATGCTTGCCGAACAAGGCAACTCCGGCGTGCTTTCGGATCGGTTCATGGACGAATCTGATGGCGTTGAAACCGTTGTCACTGCGCCGGCAGGTTTTCCTGGGTTGCCCGTTTTTGATCCGGGAGAAGTCGCGAGCCAGGTTATCGAAGTGCGGCAATCGTACATGAATCGCTTCCTATGCTTCGCGAGCATGGTGGTTCCATCCAATGACGCTTTTGTCGCCAATCGCAACCCGCGGCAATACGAGCTGTTCGATCCACAAGGCAACTTTCATGGCGCAAGACAGATCACGTTGTATGGCCGGGACGTGTTGGACAGTGGCACCGAAGTCAACGATCCTGATGGTGGTGCCGCGTTCACGTTGAGTGGGGGTATGTCTGTCGATGAAAATGGTGTGATCCACACTCACGACGGCTTGGACGAATTCATCGGCGCCGATTTACCGACCGGAAATGCGCTGGGAACTGCGTTTACTTCGCAATCGCCGATTGTTCGCATCACAATTTCGCTGTTCGATCCGGAAGCCGACGTTTGTACCGGCGTGCTCTCCGCTTGCTCCGTTCGCAGTGTTTCACTGCAAAACGCGGCACTGAAAGCAGACGTCAATCGCGACGGGAAAGTCTCACCCTTGGATGCTCTGTTGATCATCAATTTCTTGGGACGCTCCGGAAGGACAGATACCATCGCTGACGAAGCCCAAGCGACCGGATTGGCACTGGACGTGGCCGGTGACGAGGTGATCAGTCCGATGGACGCATTGACGGTGATCAATGAGCTCGCACGTTTGCTTTCGTCCAACAGTGCACAAGGCGAAGCAATTGATTCGGTTTTTGCGGATCCCGAATTTGGCAGCGGGCTGTTGTCGGAGGACAAGTCGGATGACGACATCGAACTCGAACTCGAGTCATCGTTGTTCTGAGCGAGATTAGCAACAATTCGTTTGCTGGACCGAGTGTCAAAGTCAGCGAAGGCTGAATCTCTGGCACATCCCGCACGGTTTGCGCCATCCGTGGAGTCTCTGATGGTCCGTGTCGATTCCACGCCGATTCATTTCGGTGAGGGGCGACCCTCGACCGTTATCCATGAAGACGTTTCTGGCGAAGTGCGTTCCCCGACGCGACTTCGATGGCTCTTCGATTGAAATCTCTGACTGATGCGTCCGGTCGCTTTTGGCGATGGGGCGGTAGGTACTGTTACGCTATGACCCGAAATCCGTTCTTAACAGGATTGCGAAACCCGTCCAATGAACCTGTTGGACAAAACCGTTTGTTTGATTCGAAGTTGTTTGACTCGCAGGCACAAGAAACCTTTTCGTACACAACGTCGAATCGGTTTCGCAGACCAATTGGCGAATCGATCAAAGGTGCTGGAAGAGATTTCCAACCACAAGATGAAGCTGATGACGACGGGATCAATCCGGCCGTCCGTGTCAGTCAAAAAGTTTTCTCGATCACGCCCGCGACATCACAGATGGAGCGACATGTCGAAATCACTTTCGATGTGACGTTGACAAACGTTGGCAACGAGCCGCTGGTGCAATCACATCTGACGATGGACTTCGATGCCTGTTTCGGCAATGCCTATGTCGGCTTGGTACGCCGCCCGCGATTGGTTCGGTCTGACGCTGTCCGCGCAGCGACAGTGAACCCGAATTATGACGGGACATCGTTGGCACCGGCAATCTTGCGGCGCGGCGTCGGATTTGAAAACCGGCTGGCACCGAATGAAGCGGTAACGTTTCGGTTAACGGTCGAGGCCGACCCGCAGATGTTGGGTGCTCGATTGGTCGATGATCAATTGGTCGCGACCGCAAAAGCGGAAGCGATGGGACAAACGTCCCATTTGATCGTCGCTGACCAGTCGACGTTGAAATTAGATCTATCGGATCATCCCAGTGATGGCGAACTCCAGGAGTCTCTGCACTCCGAGCAGGAAACGTTTCGCAACCCCACGCCCCAACTGGCAATCGATAAACAAGTTCTGTCTGCCGATCGTACCGGACTGTTTACGAATTTGACCGTTCAAATTCAGATCAAAAACACCGGGCATGTTGCCGTACAGAACATTCGCTTGACCGACGATTCCGCAAAAACATTTGGCGACCGATTCGACGACCTTTTATTCGGACCGTTCATCGTACATTCAAACGCGACAAAGACACCGCGATTGAAGCGAGTCGTTAGCGACGGTGAACTGTTTGACGGGGTGAGCGGAGAGATTGAACCCGGGCAGTCAATCACGTTGCAATTTGTATTGCGGTTGAAAAACGGAACAGGGCAGTGTGGAGCCGTTTTAAATAATCAATTGCAAGTGTCTGGCGAAGTTGGCAGCTCGCGAAAGTTGCAACCCGTCAATCGATTCGAGTCGACCGAAAAGATTGCTTCGACCGTATCAGCGACCGCCTTTTTTACGTTCGATGGCTATGACTCTGGCCAATACCCAACTTGGTCACATCTGATTGGAGAGGTAACCGGGAAGCTGACCCCACAATCACGCTTCGGAAATGATCCGTCACGATATGGGACGGATCATGCGATTCAGAATCGTCGGCTTCAAATGGAGCTTCCGCAGCTGAATGCGGGATCGCGTTTTCTTGGTGGATCGCGTCCCGGTGCGAAGATCGTAGTGGCCATTCACGACAAGAATGGCGGTTTGGTCGAGTCATTGACCGGATACGCAAATCATCTGGGACATTGGCAGGTCAGTTCCAGCCAACGGATAAGCCAAAAAACGGTCCAGGTTCATTTTCAGGAAAGTGTTGACTCCCGCAAAATGATCCCGGACCGTGTTGCCGGTCGCTCGTTCGGATTCAGCGCCAGTTGTTGCATGAGTTTTCAGAAAAACTCACGCTAAAACCGGCAATCGTCTATTCGACTTTGGTCAAGACGTAGTGATGCGTTTGGGGCTGGGCGGCTTTGTAAATTTCGGCCAGCTCCGCATCCGCTTGCTTTTCAAGTTCAACAAGCTTCGCTTCGAAGCCCTCGGTACGTTGTTCGCCCTCAGACACTCGCTGTTCGAAACGCTTCTTCGCATTTTCGTCACCCGCGTTTTCAAGCGATCGTTTGTCGCGTTGCAGGTTTCGATAAGCGACCCAATGATCACGAAGTTGACGGATTGTGGTTTCGTTGCGTTTCGCATTCATCGCGACCACATTGGCTGCCTGTTGCGATTGAGGCGTGTTGGCGAATCGTTGAAGTTCGATGTGTGCGGCAAGTTGATTGTTTGAGAACTCACCGATGTGTGTTCCGTCAATCGTTAACGCGTATTTGCCCGGTTGTAAGCCGTGGACTTGAAGTGATTCTTTGCTGAAGCGATGACCAAGACGTAGCATCTCGGCTGCTTTTTCGGTTGACTGTGGTGTCACCCAAGGCAGCGAGTTGGCTAAAAAATCAAACTCGATTGTTTCGTCTTGAGAGCTGACGTTTGAAACCGTTCCGCCGTTGGCACGATTGCGGTAACCCTTGGCGGTTGGCGTTAGCGTGATGGTTGACACCGGGCCTTGCTGTCCAAGGTCTTCCAGCCATGCGTAGGCCATAATCAGCTGACCCGCCGGTCCGGGGTGAACGGCGTCACCGATGAAGGTAAACTCGGGTGTTTCGATGCGAGCGTCCTGAGTCAACTGGTTAAGTGGACTGAACATATCGATCGAACGCATCTCGCGACGTTCTGCTTCGCCTTGCAACCAAGTACCAAAGTAAGCGAGTACAGCGTTGTATTGCTGCATCATCGCTTCGTCACGCGCCGTCGCTCAAGCTCGGCGCGTGCGGCACCTTCGTCGAACATTGTGGGGGTAATCGGCGAAACCGTGACGTTGGCCTCCTCCAGTCGGTCCAGCAGTTTCGACATGTCCGACTGATACGTGTCAAAGATCTCGCGATTGAACGGTTGGTAGCGTCCGTCGTTCATTCCCAACAGGATCGTGACCAACTCAGGCGACTGATCCAAGACGTCGCGCTGTAAACGCTGCAGTGCGTCCCAGGCCTGATCCCCACCGATACCGGAATTGTGGAAATGAAGCTGGATCGAAGGGTATCGGGTGATGAAGAAGTCTTCGATGTATTGGGTATAAAGCCGTTGGTGGGTGATGCTGTCGCCAAGGAAGACAACCGTATCGCCTGTCGACAATTCGCACTGTCCGACTTCAACCGAGGTCGCCGGTTCGTCGGCAGACAACGTTGAAGTAAAGGGTTGTAAAACGCCGGCGAAGAGCAGGGCACTGGCAAATCGCATGCGGCGGAACGATAGCGTTCGGTTCATGGTGGGGCCGATGGGGTAGGGGAGGCACGAAGGTTGAATGCACGATTGGCCGCGATTCGAACGCGGCGAAGCTCCCATTATGCCATCGGTTGGCGATCCGTTGGGCCGAATCAGCGGCGAACGCTTCCCGTTTCTCCCTCGCCTTCGCTAGGCCGGTAGCGTTTCATCTGCATCCGCAGGTTCAAGAATTCCACCATCAGCGAAAACGCCATCGCGAAGTAGACGTAACCTTTGCTGATCGGCGTCCCGCTCGCTTCGCTGATCAGCACGACGGCGATCAGGATCAGAAACGAAAGCGCCAACATCTTGATCGTAGGGTGCTGCTGAACAAACTCGCTGATTTGGTTGGCGAACGCGATCATCACTCCCACGCTGATCACAACCGCTAACACCATCACGGGGATTTGTTTGGCCATGCCGACTGCGGTAATGACCGAGTCGAGGGAGAAGATGATGTCCATAAATGCGATGCGGAACAGGACGCCGCCAACGGTGACGCCTGCCGAACCACCGCCGGCCCCTTGGTTTCCTTCGCCGGGGACGTTTCCGATCTCAGATTCTTCTTCGCCGCCTTCGATCTTGTGATGGATTTCGCGAACGGCGGTCCAAAGCAAAAACAAGCCGCCGCCCATCAGGATCAAGTCCTTGCCGCTGATCTCGTTTGCTTCTTCGTGTTCATGCAGGTATTCGGCAAAAGAGTCGAGCGAAATGAAATCGGTCAGTTCGAACAGCGGGCCCACCCACTGCATCAGGTAGCCGATGAACAGCAACAGCAGAATCCGCATTCCCATCGCCAACACCAAGCCGAATCGTCTGGCAAAGGAGCGTTTTTCCTCCGGCAACCGACCGGTCACGATCGCGATGAAAACGATATTGTCGATCCCCAGCACGATTTCCATCAGCGTCAGGGTGAGCAGTGCAAAGAATGCATCGCCAGTAAGCAGGGATCCAATATCCATGTCCGTACTTATTCCTTCGTCTATACAGGACGCAACTGTTAGGAACGCAACCAGGGTGAAGCCAAACCGACCAAGCCAAGCAGCAACAACAATCCTAAAGTGACCCGGCGTAGACGTTCTTTGCCGAGCCAATTCCCAAAACGTAACCCAAACCAAGTGACGATCAACAAAGCGGGTAAGCTCAATGTCGCCAAAACCGCAGCAGGAATCACCTTCTCACCAAACTTTAGCAACAGGATTGCAAGTGCGGGGCCAAGGCTGATCAGATACATCGAAAACAGGAAACCGCGGACTTGGCGTGTGTTCCAGTCGTGAGCTTGAACCCAAAACACCATCGCAGGGCCACCCATACCGATCAGTCCTTGCAGGAATCCCGACAGCGGGAATGCGATCCATCCCCAAAACGCGGCGATCGATGGTTTGGGATGCGGCCGGTAAAGCATGATGGCAATCGTCGATAGCAGGACTGCGGCACCGACCAGTTGCCGAATTCGGTCGACCGAAAAGGTACTTTCGATCACGACAAGCACGCTGATCCCGATTGGGTAAAACGCGATCCGTGCGATCCCCGGCCAAAGGAGTTTGCTTGGACGGATTGCGTCACGAAGCGAGTACACGCCCATGACGTTTTGTGGAACGGTCGCGACCAACAATGCCATGCTGGCTGCGGGGATTGAATACCCCAGCCAAAGTAGCATCGGAACGATCAGCAGTCCGGCTGCAAATCCTGCCGCCGATTGAACGAAAATGCCCACCGATAACACGGCGGCAATCCCAATCAAGTTGATCAGGTCTGGCATCAATTCGGGCGGCACGGTCAAGGTGAAGGGGGCGACGGCAAAGCGTTTCAGCCCTCGGGGCTATTCTCGGTGCCCTGTTCGGTTTCCACCACCGGGGCCGGCGCGTTGAATTCTTTCAACAACCGATCCAAAATTCCGTTTACAAAACGCGGGCTGTTCTTGTCACCGTAGCGCTTGATCAAGACGACCGCTTCGTTGACAGCGACCGTTCCCGGCGTTTCCGAAAACAAGATTTCATACGCGGCCATCCGCATCACGTTGCGGTCGGTGATCGCCATTCGCGACAACGTCCAACCTTTGGCCAAACGTGCCAGGTGACGATCGACATCTTCACGGTGCTTGAGCGTTCCTGCGTAGACCGATTCGGCAAACGCAGTCAAAGCGGTTCGGCCCTGCATCCGCGAACGGATGAATTCGCGAGCATCCTCTGGACTGCGTGGCTCATTCACATCGGCTTCGTAAAGTAGTTGCAAGACAATTTCACGGGCACGACGACGACTGGACATTCAATCTCAGAGGGGGGAAGTGAAGGTAATTGGGGGAATGAATCGAACGGCGCCACGTCGAGGGACAAATGTCGCCACGGGGAAATCAGCACTCAATCGATGTTCGAGCCCGGATTGTAGACTGCGTTCGCATCCGCGCCGACGAGGCTGACGGCGAGGAAGTTTTTCGGGGGGCGGGTTTTGTGCAAATGGTGGAGGCCGCGGCAAAGATCTGATCGGCAGACTTTCATTTCTGCTCGCCTGACCTGCTAAACTAGGCTGGCTTGAAGCCTCCCTTTCCTCCCCAATCCCTTCCCCCACAGAAAACCACTCGTCCCGTGAAAACACACCTTCGATTTCAATTCCGATTTGCGACTCTAAATGCCTGCCTAGCCGTCGCGACTCTGGCCAGCCCCGTGGCATTCGCCGCTGATGACTACACCGAGAATCCTGGTACAGACGGCAATGGAAACCATGTGGTCGGCCCCGACTACACGATCCAGCCCGAATTGACGGACCAAGGGAATCCGAAAGGCAAGTACTTCGAATTCTCGATGCCGCTCGCGGAAAGCAAAATCTTTCGGGGCGACGACGATACGCTCAGCCGCCGAAAACCCGTCCGCGAGTCTCGGAAAATTTTTGTTTACGTTCCTGCGGAATACAAAGACGGCACCGAAGCACCCATCTTGGTGACCTTCGATGGTCCGAGTCGACTGAATCTGGTCCGCAACGCTGTCGACAATCTGTCGATCTCAAAAGACCCAGAGCGCAGTCTGCCTGCGTTCATTACGATCGCTGTCGAAAATGGCGGTAACGACGGCAAGGGCAGCCAACGTGGGCTGGAGTACGACACCATGTCCGATCGGCACGCCCGATTTATCAACGACGAAGTTCTGCCGGCCGTCCTGAATCATCCCGACATCCGCGCGGCATACCCCAACATCGCGTTCACCGAAAACCCTTGGGGCAAAGCGGTCATGGGCTGCAGCTCTGGTGGTGCCGCGGCGCTGACAATCGGCTGGTTTCGTCCTGACCTTTTCCGTCGCTTGATCACGTACTCAGGTACCTTCGTTGATCAACAAGACGACGACGCACCCGAAGAAGCGAAGTACCCGCTTGGTGCTTGGGAATACCACTCGGGGATGAAGCTGATCGAAAACAGCGACAAGAAACCGTTGCGGATCTTTACCCACGTCGCCGAAAACGATTTGCGTGCCAATGATCCAGAAGAGACCTACCACAACTGGGTGATGGCCAACAATCGCACCGCCGATGCACTGAAAGCCAAAGGCTACGACTACCGCTACGTCTTCAGTCGCGACTCACGTCACTGCGACGGTCGTGTTTTCGAAGCGACGTTGGCGGACACGCTGGTTTGGATGTGGCGAGGCTATCACGCCGAATAGGCACAACCGGAACGGCGAAAACGATGACCTGAAAAAATGTCTAGGAGCATCCCCGGGTAGCCTTGGCAACCGCCACAGTGGTTTGCTAGGATACCGGCTCGTCAGTGATTGGCGGCAGCAAACGTCCACACAAGGAATTTCCAAGGTGGACTTGCCAGCCATCCGGCGAACCAGTAACTTCCGCCTCTTCGTTGAGCGACCAGCTCAACCGGCAAGCGGAAGCTTGCTCAAATCCCGGGGGATTAGCTCAGTTGGGAGAGCGCTACAATGGCATTGTAGAGGTCATCGGTTCAAGTCCGTTATCCTCCACCTTTCGAAAGGCCCGTGAGACCAAGCGTCTTGCGGGCCTTTTCGTTTTTGCGTTCGCTCTCGTGCAGAGGCCAAGAGGGAATCGGCTCGCGAGCCGATTCATCAGGCTCTCGTGAAAGATCGTGCAGCGGAAACACTCACTGATGAGCCGTGTTGTTCTCTCCTCACGCTCGCTTTTAATTGAGCCATAGTCCCTTCGATGACACGTCTCAATGGCGCACCACGTTGCACGACTTGCGTTGCATCAGCGTGAGAGCCTTGGCCGCCGAGGCGTATGGCTAGCTCGTCCAATCATTGGAGACCAACTAATTCGTCAACTCTCGATCTGGCTGTACACCAGTGATTAATTCACCATCGGCGTGTCTGTTGCCAAGGCAGCACACGCGGAAATCATGCGTTTAGAATAACGTTGTTCTTTAAAGGGCAATCTGCGGTCCTATGTAACCGCAGGTCTTAGCCGCGATTGGCGGACGAGGTTGTAATGAATGGTCAACGTTCGTGGCTCGGTTTCCTCGGCCGACCGCTACGACGTCAAGTTCAATGCGAAAAGGACGAATGAAAATGCGAACGATCTTGGTGTGCTTGAGCTTTTTGTGGCTGTGTGGCGAGTTTTCGTTTGGCCAGAAAGTGGATCGTGAATGGCTGAACGAAGAAACCTGGCCTGCCATCGTCCACAATGTCCCGATAGAGATCGCCGAAAGCGACGATCCAATTCAAAAGCTTCAGAAGGAACGCGTCAACGCTTGCCTGGATGAGCTTCGTGCCCGTTACATCTATTGGCTACAGGGGCAGGGCACACTGGTGAGTGTTTGTGAAAATGCAAACCGGCTGATCGCGTCACGAGTCGACATGGGACTGACGCCGGACGAAGAGCTGGAATTGCAAAAGGGCAGACTGGCGTTCGCAAAGCGAGTCATGCAGCAAGCGGATGCGATCCGCACCGCTCGCGGAACCACTGCAAGTCACATCGATGAAAAGTATGCCCGGTACTATCGACTTGATGCTGAACTTGCCGTCGCGCAACTGCAAAAGAATCTGACCGACCAGTGATGGTCAAACGCACTATCGTTGCACCAATGTCGCCTTTCGCTCCGCGAAAGTAGCGTTCTCTGCCCCGGCTTCTGCCAGCCCAAAAAGAGCGTGATAGAGTTCGAGTTTGACCGCACTTATCAGCCGACGCGATTCGCAAGCTGCCAGCAGCGTCCAGGCATCGGGACCGTCGATGCGCGTCGCTACATCGAAGAAACGTAACTTCAGAGCACGACCTGCAATCCATTGGCCGAAGGCCTCAATCACCG
Organism: Rhodopirellula sp. MGV; assembly: GCF_002251265.1. Lineage (NCBI taxonomy): Bacteria > Pseudomonadati > Planctomycetota > Planctomycetia > Pirellulales > Pirellulaceae > Rhodopirellula > Rhodopirellula sp. MGV. Next base: position 98,283 of record NZ_NPDI01000044.1, read on the forward strand.
TAGCCTGTGGCATCGCCACAGGTATTCGATTCCCAAAATGCTGATTGGCCGAAGGTCAATTTCACCTGCCAAGTCACAAGCGAGCAGTGTGTATGGCCTTCAGCCAAAGATGGCGATTAGCCAACTGAAAACTGGGGCGATGCCCCAGCCTATGGTGCGAATGGCCTTCGGCCAAAAGACGATCCCCAAAAAATCAACGGCGTTGCAAGCGGAGTGTCGCAAGCAATCGCCATCACAATTGGAATTGAGCGTTCTCTGCTCCGGCGTCTGCAGGCCCAAACGAGTTTGGTAGAGTTCGAGTTTGACAGTACTTCTCAGCCGACGCCACTTGCAAGCTGCCAACAGTGTGCAGGAATCGGGACTGTCGATGCGTACCGCTACATCGCAGAAATGTCACCTCAGCACGACCTACATTCCATTGGCCGAATGCCTCAACCACCGTAGCCTGTGGCATCGCCACAGGAAGTCGGTTCCCAAAATGCTGATTGGCCGAAGGTCAATTTCACCTGCCAAGACGCACAAGCGAGAAGTGTGTATGGCCTTCAGCCAAAGATGGCGATTAGCCAACTGAAAACTGGGGCGATGCCCCAGCCTATGGTGCGAATGGCCTTCGGCCAAAAGACGATCACCCAAAAATCAACGGCGTCGCAATCGGAGTGACG
>NZ_NPDI01000045.1:0-16110 GCF_002251265.1 Rhodopirellula sp. MGV
GAGAGCGGTTGGGTGTATTGTGGGACCAACGACCCGACAGGGGATTCGTCGCCTCATCCACTACGGAAGACAGACACGATGCGGGGCATCTCGGAAGCCAAAAATCGCCTAAAGGCTAGACTCCAACGAAGGCTGACACCGAGCAGGGGATTCGTCGGCTCGTCCAACCTTAGCCGATACGCGCTAGCGTCGGTTCCGCAGCGAGACCCGATTGCAAATTGCAAACTGAACATTGCAAATTGAAAAATGGTTGCCGGGGGTGAGGGGGCAAAGCGTGGTCAAGATGGCACCGCCAAATACGAAAAACACACCATCCACGCAACCGCTCGCTATCGCGAAGGCGGCTCATAAAACCGCCAGCGAACCAACCATCAGCCGGAACGCGATTGAGAGCGGTTGGGTGTATTGTGGGACAAACGACCCGACAGGGGATTCGTCGCCTCATCCACTACGGAAGAGCGTCGCACCAGAATCCGAAAATCGCCTAAAGGCTAGACTCCAGCGAAGGCTGACACCGAGCAGGGGATTCGTCGCCTCGTCCGACCTTAGCCGTTACGCGCTAGCGTCGGTTCCGCCGCGGGACCCGATTGCAAATCGCAAACTGAACATTGCAAATTGAAAATTGGTTGCCGGGGGTGAGGGGGCAAAGCGTGGTCAAGATGGGACCACCAAACACGAAAAACACACCATCCACGCAACCGCTCGCTATCGCGAAGGCGGCTAATAAAACCGCCAGCGAACCAACCATCAGCCGATACGCGATTGCTTGCGAGTGACGAACGTCGCTCGACACGCTGCTACGCGTTATAGATCTCGGGATTCAATGACGGGTCGTTGTACATCTTCATCTGCCGGTACGTCTTGTGACGCTTCTTGGCATCGAAGATATCATCGAGCAATTGCTGCAGTGATAACGACAGATCCGCGTGCTGCTGCTGGCAAAGGTCGATTCGTGCGGCGACCTTGTTGCGATGCTCGGCGTCCGCATCGTCTCGCTCGAGTTGCTCGCGGTAGTGATACAAACGCAGCGACATGATCGACAACCGATCGATCGCGCTGCCAGACGTTTCGGTGTTGACCGGCGCGTCGGTGGCGGGTTCGATGTGCAGCGTTTGCAGGACTTCGGTGATGGCATCATCGAGTTTCTCGATCATGTCATTGCGAGCCTGGTTGAGCTTGTCGATCGCCCGTTTGACTTCGGCGATCTTTTCGTCATCGGCTGATGGGCTACGAGCGATATCCTCTTCGTGCCACAGCCGATAATTGAATTCGTGCTGGCGACAGACCAATTCGAGAAACCCTTCGTAGAGATTCTCGATCGGTCCTTCATGCCATGCCGCAACGGTGTCGACTTGCAATTTGGTAATTTCGGCAACGGAAGGTAGATGTTGCCGCGCGACACTCGATTCTGACATGGCTTGCTCCTTGTTAACGCATCCAGCTTTCAGGGCAACGCTTCACGGCAAACCGATAGCTTGCCGCGAAACGAATGGGGAAGAGAATCCTAGACTTCTTTTTCTTCGATCCAGGACATCATCTTACGCAAGCCACGGCCGACTTGCTCCACACCGTGCTCTTGCTCACGACGGCGAGTCGCTTTGAAGAACGCCGCACCACCGCGGTTTTCCAAGATCCAGTTACGGGCGAAGGTACCGTTTTGGATCTCTTCCAAAACTCGCTTCATTTCCGCTTTGGTTTCTGGGGTGATGATACGTGGGCCGGTGACGTAATCGCCGTACTCGGCAGTGTTGCTAATGCTGTAACGCATGTAGCTCAGACCGCCTTGGTACAACAAATCGACGATCAACTTCAGCTCGTGCATGCACTCGAAGTATGCCATTTCTGGCTGGTAACCCGCTTCGACCAGCGTTTCGAAACCGGCTTTGACCAGTTCGCTGACGCCACCGCACAGAACGACCTGTTCGCCGAACAAGTCGGTTTCGGTTTCTTCTTTGAACGACGTTTCGATCACACCACCACGCGTGCCGCCGATGCCTTTCGCGTACGCCAGACCGATTTGCTTGGTCTCTTCGCTAGCACCTTCGCCCAAAGCGATCAACGAAGGAACGCCACCGCCCTTTTCATATTCGCTACGGACCAAGTGCCCGGGGCCTTTGGGTGCGACCAACAGGGTGTCGATACCGGTTGGCGGAACGATTTGTTGGAAGTGGATGTTGAAACCGTGCGAGCACATCAACACGTTGCCTTTTTCCAGGTTTGGCAAAATGTCGGCTTTGTAGACGTCCGCTTGGACTTCATCGGGAAGCAAAATGTTGATGACGTCAGCTTGCTTGACGGCGTCAGCGATCGACAGTGGCTTGAAGCCGTGCGAGACGGCGAGGTCGTAGTTTGCCGAACCGGGGCGTTGTCCGATGATGACATTGACGCCGCTGTCACGAAGGTTCTGTGCTTGGGCGTGGCCCTGCGAGCCATAACCCAAGATGGCAACGGTCTTGCCTTTCAAATTCGACAGATCGGCGTCGTTGCAGTAATAAACTTTTGCAGCCATAGATGAAGCAGTGGGGTGAACGGATGAAGGAAGGGGATATGTTCGTGTTTGAAATTCGATCGCGGGACGCAGATTAAGCCGTCGCTTTCGTTTGCTCGGCAACCGCCACGTCGGCGTCACTACGCACCATCGCGACTCGCCCCGTGCGAACCAACTCGGTGATTCCGTAAGGCCGGATACGTTCGATGAATGCCTGGACTTTGTTCTCCCGACCGCTAATTTCGATCATCAGTTCATCGGGGCCCACGTCAACAATCTTGCCACGGAAGATGTCGACCAACTCACGAATCTCGGCACGCTTTGGACCGGGAGCCGCTTGGACTTTCACCAGCAACAAATCACGCTCAACAAAGTCTCGGCTACTGACGTCGATCACCCGGACCACGGTGACGATCTTTTCCAGCTGCTTGCGAACTTGCTCTAGGACACGGTCGTCTCCGATGATGACAAACGTCATGCGTGAGAGTGTGTCGTCTTCGGTCGCACCGACTGCCAAGGAGTCGATGTTGAAACCACGCGAGGCAAGCATCCCAGAAATGTGGGCAAGCACACCGGGAACGTTCTGCACCAACGCGGATAGAACGTGTCGCTGTGTGGGGCTGGACATAAGACCAGATTTCACCGTAAAGGGGTAAGGAAAGAGCCAAAATTTGAGCTCGGTAGGATAATTTTGCCCGCTGATAGCAGCAAGGGCACCGAAGCAGGGCAGACAGTCCACCACAGTAAATGGTTCGGTTTTCGTCAGAATTCAGCCGGATTGCCGTCAATCTCCGCCCGATCCGTCCGCCTTACCAGCCCCCAACCAGTGAAACTGGCACCCCAAACAGGGTATCAAAAGCCAGATCTGTTCCCCAAGCTCGCCGTTCACCTAACCGCTCGCTATCGCGAAGGCGGCTCATAAACCGCCAGCGAACGATCTCATCAGCCGAAACGCGATGGCGTGCGGTTAGGTGAAACGCGAAACGGAACCGCCGAGCAGGGATTCGTCGCCTCATCCACTACGAAAACAGACGCGATGCGGGGCTTCTCGGAAACGAGATCGCCTAAAGGCTAGACTCCAGCGAAGGCTGACACCGAGCAAGGGATTCGTCGCCTCGTCCAACCTTAGCCGGTACGCGCTAGCGTCGGTTCCGCCGCGAGACCCGATTGCAAATTGCAAATTGAACATTGCAAATTGAAAAATGGTTGCCGGGCGTGAGGGGGCAAAGCGTGTTCACGATGGCATCGCCTAAAACGAAAAACACACTATCCACGCAACCGCTCGCTATCGCGAAGGCGGCTAATCGAAGCACCAGCCCCCATCAGCCGAAATGCGATCGCGTGCGGTTACGTGAAATGCGAAACGGAACCGCCGAGCAGGGATTCGTCGCCTCATCCACTACGGAAGAGCATTGTCCGTGCGGCGACTCAGAACCGAAAATCGCATCAAGGCGAGACTCCAGCGGCTACTCTGCACCTTTCACCGCGATCGCATCGGTTGCTCCCGCTGCGGCATACACTTTCTCAACCAACTCAAACGCGTCACCGCTGTCAAACGTCACTTGGTGCGGTGCTCGCAGCGAAACCAACCCTGGAAGGTCAAAATACTTCTTCGCGCCCGGAATGAAATCCGCATCACGGTAGTGCCTGACATTGGCAAACCGATATCCGGGATTCGTCAGTACCAATTCGTCGACTTGCTCAGCCGCAAAAACTCCGGCAGCAATCGCCGCCGGAAACTGTCCGATCAAACGCATCGGAATGTTACTCGAATCCGCCCCGCTGGCTGCCAAGACACAGAGCAATTGATCGTATCGCTTCACCACCAATGGCCGGTTGTACCCAAACGTAAATCCTGAATAGGTTCTTGAATCATTGATCAATGGCTGCACCAATTGATCGTCTTCCAACTGCGGCGTTTGCAAAAATGGGATCACAACCGTCGAATCTGGATAGTTCTTCACATACCCCGCCAACGCGTCTTGTTCCGTCCAACGTGACTGCATCCCGTTGTGGCTCGGATTGACCACGACTCGCTTTGGCGATGCGCCAGCCTTCGCCAACGACAACTCGGCGTACTGGACCGCCGTTTGCCACTTAGGATGCGACACCAACACCATGCGCAGACGCACGTCGCCTTCGACTTTTTCGCTCAGTTGTTCAACTTCCAAGTCATCCGCATTCGGCAAATCGCGATCAAAGATGACTCGCCAAGCGCCGCCCACAACATCACGATACTGCTTGAGCTGATCCGCTGAATCTCCTCCGCCAGCGCCCGGCACCACGGCAGCGAGAGCCTGTTCGTTCTGATCGCTCCACCATTTCAGCACCTGGCGTTCGTGTTCGACGCCAGTCACCGAAGGGGCAGGGTGGTCGTCATCGTAGACTGCCATCTCCGCATCCGTGAATGCTTCAAAATCAGACTCGATCAGCGGCGTTTCCTCCGGCAACCCGAGGTGCTTTGCCATCCAGGGATACATGATCGCTCGCGTCGCATGGTTGTAATTGTGTGGGTACTTCAATAAGTCACCGCAGATCACATTCTGTGGCTGACCCAACATGGTGTAGAGCTGTTTCAGCTGTGGATAACCGTCGGTCAACATGTCTTTGGTCCAGTCGTCCGCCGCCGTCATACCCTGTGGCTTGGGGGCAAACAGTGCTGCCAATTCGACATTGCCCGTTCCGATTCGCAAGTAATTGCAGTTCTCGCAGTAGCAACCGCCTTGCATCGAAGTACTGACCATGCCGTTGGGAAAAGCGACTTGGACGCGCGGGTCGATCGCTGACAACAAGATCGTTTGCGTCCCACCGCCGCTGCCGCCGGTCACGCCCAAACGGTCCGAATCGACCTCGGGAAGTTCGCTCAAAAAATCAAGCGATCGGATCGCGTTCCAGGTTTGCAGCCCCATGACCGTTTGCAATTTCAAGTCCGCTTCGATGCTGTAGAAACACGGCTCGGTGCGATCGCGTTCTTCGAACCGCGGCTCGGCATGACGGTGCGCGATCTCATACGAGACCTGCTGTGAATCCGCATAGCCGAGCATGTCGAAGATGAAACTGACACATCCCATCCGCGCAAGTTGGGCGCAGCGTGCCAGCTTGGGATAGCGCCCCGAACTCTCGAAAACCTCGCCTCCGGTTTCGATTTCCTTCGCCAGTGCCGCATCCGAAAGCTTCATCGTCCGGCCGCCATGGCCGTGTGGGCAAAGCACCGCCGGACGCTTTCCGTCGACAACCCCAAGCTGGTTCTCAGGAGCAGGGCGGAACAGCATCCCCGACACGAAATGGCCGGGCAACGACTGGAAGTAAACCTTTTCGACCGTGAATCCTTCGCGTTCGATTTTTCCATGGATCACCGGCTGAAGTTCCGTTTTTTCTGGCAGCGGCCACAACCCGTTTGCGACCAAGACTCGCCGACGCAGCGCTTCGCGGCGAGCGTTCCATTGATCGACCGAGTCGGGAACTTCGAACGGAAAGTGATCATTCAAAGTTTTCAGCGGTGCGTTTTCGAGCTGCACGTCTTGCGCGACCGAAGTTCGACCGGCACTCAGCATGCTCACGACCAGGGAACACGCGGCAATCGTCCACAGCAAGCTTGGTTTCTTCATCGGAAAAACTCTTGCGTTGATCCGGAACACGCTGATCGGCGTTCCGGCACGGGGCGGGGAAGGGCAGAGTAGGGCAGGGCGGGGGAAGCAATTTTACCACCCGGCGGGCTTCACTGTTTTAACCCTTTTTCGTTACCGTAGTGCGTCGGTGCTCGCGATTTGAGCCGCAATTCTGTGTTGCAGCCCTGTCGCAGAGTCTCCGAGCAACCCTACGTCCATTTTACCTCCGCGAAAACGCGACCGAGGAACTGCGAAGGCAGCGAACACCATGTCATCACTTCACGCCGATTATTACGCCGACGGTCTCGTCCAGCACGAAACGGAATTGGTCGTCAACGAAGCCGTTGCCGAGTCGACGTATCGGCTGCGTGTTGCCTGCCCAGCAATCGCCCAAAGCTGTGTGCCGGGGCAGTTCGTGATGATTCGCCTTGCCGACGTCAACGCACCGCTGATCGGACGTGCGTTTGCCGTCTGGGACGTGCTGCCCGATGACCAGGGCACACCGACGTACATCGACCTGATTTATCTCAAGAAAGGCACCTTCACGACGGCCTGTGCCGAAAGCCCCGCGGGCACGCGAGTGTCGCTTTGGGGACCGCTCGGCAATGGGTTTGCCAACCGCAGCTGCGATCACCTGATCATGGCGGTCGGCGGTATCGGCCAAACCCCGATGCTACTGCTGGGCCGTGAAGCACTGGGCAAGCAATCCTTCGGACGTGAATCCGGTTGGGCCGGTCACGCAGAAGTGATCTATGGTGCCCGTCGCAGTTTGCTGCACGCCGGCGTCGAAGCGTTTCGGCAAGCCGGTTTCGACGTCACGCTCTGCACCGATGACGGTTCCGCAGGCACGCGTGCGTTGGTCCCAGACGTGCTAGCCGAACGACTCAGGAGCTTGGAGGCTGACAAAAGCGTCCGCGTCGTCACTTGCGGCCCCGAGATCATGATGGAAAAGGTCGCCGAGGTCTGCGAAACGCTGCGTCTAGAAGGTCGGCAAATCGATTGCCAAGTTTCCATGGAAACCCCAATGGCCTGCGGCATCGGGATCTGTTTTTCATGCGTGGCCAAGGTCAAGCAAGACGACGGCGAATGGGACTACAAACGAACCTGCGTCGAAGGCCCCATCTTCGACGCCGAAAAAATCGTCTGGTAAACGTCACGCAACCGCTCGCTATCGCGAAGGCGGCTAATCGAAGCGCCAGCGAACCAACCATCAGCCGAAATGCGAAGCGTGCGGTTACGTGAACTGCCGAATCAAATCACCCGAGCAGGGATTCGTCGCCTCATCCACTACGGAAAACAGACGCGATGCGGGGCATCTCGGAAACCGAAAATCGCCTAAAGGCTAGACTCCAGCGAAGGCAGCAACTCGTCCTAGGGATTCGTCGCCTCATCCGACCTTAGCCGATACGCGCTAGCGTCGGTTCCCCGCGAGACCCGATTGCAAATTGAACATTGCAAATCGCAAATTGATGGCCCGAAAACCGAGTCGATCCAATCGCATCGCGTGTCTCGTTTTCCACACTGGCTCGCCGGCCAAACTTGCTTGGAGGAGAGGTGGCAAAGCGTGTTCGCGATGGGATAGCCTAAAACGGTGAACACATTATCCACGCAACCGCTCGCTATCGCGAAGGCGGCTAATCGAAGCGCCAGCGAACCAACCATCAGCCGAAATGCGATAGCGTGCAGTTACGTGTATTGCGAAACGGAACTGCCGAGAAGGGATTCGTCGCCTCATCCACTACGGAAGACAGACGCGATGCGGGGCATCGCGGAAACCGAAAATCGCCTCAAGGCTAGACTCCAGCGGGGATTAACGTTCGGATTGCGGCTGGTAACGCGTCGCATTCTTGTTCGAACACTCTTGCGGCTAACTGATCGGGCGTGTCACTTGGCAACACGTCGCACGCTCGCTGCAATATGATCGGTCCGTTGTCGTAATGATTGTCGACGAAATGCACCGTGCAACCGCTGATCGTCACACCACGTTTGATCGCGGCTTCATGCACGTTGTGGCCGTACATCCCCTGACCGCCGAATGCGGGTAGCAACGACGGGTGAATGTTGATCACGCGATTTTCGAAATCATCGGGGATCATCACGTGCTTTAAAAAGCCAGCCATGATCACGTACTTCGCACCGCACTGACGCACCGGTTCGAACATCGCGTCGCAATAACCCGCTTCGTCAAAATCACGTTTGCGAACGACCAAGGTTTCGATCCCCGCGTCCTTCGCAATCTCAACGCCTCGGACGTCCCCGCGACTGCTGATCACCAGTCGCACATCAATCGGCAATCCGTGTTGATCACGATGCACCAACAGATTCTCGAGCGTACGCCCTCCGCCGCTTAAAAACACGGCGATCGGAAGTGGAGTGACTTCTGACATCAGCCCGTCACCTTGCGGACATAGACCGCGCCGTGTTCCGAATCGACCGACTCGACACCCTCAAGCGTTCCGGCTTGCAACGTGTCGGCCAAGGTTTCGCCGCCGATCAACGCGCCGTGTTCCTTGATCGCCTCGGCGACTTGATCGTCGGCCGCATCGATCGAAACTTCAATCCGATCGGTGTATTCACACTCGATCGCTTTGCGTTGATTTTGGATCGCACGGACCAAGTCTTTCGCGATGCCTTCCCGCTGCAATTCTGGGGTGACTTCGGTGTTCAACACCACGACACTGCCCAAGCCTTGTGCCGCGGCCCACCCCTCTTTCGCTTTCAAGCGAACTTCGATGTCTTCGCTATCGAGCTCGATGGCGGAATCACCCAACGAAATAGAAACGACGCCCTTCGATTGCAACGCAGCCAACAGCTCGTTGCCGTCTGCTTCGCCGAGTGCCTTCTTGACCGCGGGAACTTGCTTGCCGACTTTGGGGCCCAAACGTTTAAAGTTCGGCACCACCGTGTACTGCACGTACTGGTCGCCTTCGGTGGTGTAGTGAACCGCTTTCACGTTCAATTCTTCACGCACCAAAGCGTCGTGGTTCTGCAGCCAGCCGATCTTGGAATCGTCCGTCAAAATCACGGTGACTTCGGAAAGCGGCAACCGCACCTTCAGCTTTTCTGCCGCTCGCGCCGCACGGCCTAGCGAAGCGATCTCGCGAAGCAATCGCATCGACTCGGACAATTCGACGTCGATCACGGAATCGTCGCTGGTCGGATAGTCGCACAGGTGGACGCTTTCGAGCACCTTGCCGGCAAACGGTTCGGTCAATCGCTTCCACAGCGAATCGGCCAGAAACGGCGTGAACGGCGCGGCCAGCTTCGTCAGCTGGATCAGCGTCTCGTAGAGCGTCCAGTACGCATCGTGCTTGTCTTGCGATTCCTTGTCGCTCGCCCAGAATCGATCACGACTGCGGCGGACAAACCAATTGCTCAGTCCATCCAACAGCGACGAAATCGCTTGGCATGCGTTGTAGTTATCGAGCGCATCCATCCGTTCGATCACCTTGGCGATCGTCTGTTGAAGCTCCGACAAAATCCATCGATCGATCTCGCTGCGTTCTGCAGCCGGACGATACTTCGGTGCCGACGCCAAGGACGCGGGCGAGAGCTGATCGTCAAAGTCGACTGCGGCGCACGGATCAAATCCATCAATCGCGGCGTAGATCGAAAAGAAACTGTACGTGTTCCACAGACGCAGCAAGAATTCTGGAATCGAATCCTTGATCGACTGCTCGGCATAGATGATCGAATTCCAAGGTGCTTGGTTGGCAAACAAGTACCAACGAAGTGCGTCCGCACCGTAGCGATCAAAGATTTCTTCGGGGCTGCGATAGTTCCGCAGGCTCTTGGACATCTTCCCGATCTGCTTGGTGAACTTCTTGCCCTTGTGCTGTTTGGTTTCGCTCTCTTCAAGTGCGATGATTTTTTTGCCGTCGTCGTCCAAGGCTTCCCACCACTGCGACAACATCAGCCCCAGCACGATGCAGTTGCGGAACGGCAACGGATAGTCCGCGTCCGTCTTCGTCAGCTCACTTGGTGCGGAAGCATAACCGTCTTCGCTGATCGAAGCCCCTTCGCCAAACAACATCGTTGCGATCGCGAGTTGGCTATAGAACCAACCACGCGTCTGGTCGATCGCTTCGCTGATAAAGTCCGCGGGGAACTGCGATTTGAATTCGGTATCGCCATTGTGTGGCCAGCCCCACTGTGCAAATGGCATCGCACCGCTGTCGTACCAGCAATCGATCACTTCGCTGACCCGCTTCATTCGCGCACCAGCGGCGAACGGCGATTCATAAGTGACTTCGTCGATGTACGGCTTGTGCACACGCAGATCGTCGACCAGCGCAGGGTCAGCCGCCTTGGCTTGCTCCCAAACTTCCGTCCCGCTGATGCCGGGCTTGGCAAGCAACTCGTCGTAGCTGCCGATCGCTTCCATCCGGCCAGTTTCTTGGCAGACCCAGATCGGCAACGGCGTGCCCCAATAACGCTCACGCGAGAGCGCCCAGTCGACATTCGATTCCAGGAAATTGCCGAAGCGACCGTCACGAATATGTTCTGGTTGCCATCCGATCTGCGAATTGTTTTTCAACATCAGATCGCGGAACTTGGTCGTGCGGATGAACCAGCTTTCCCGCGGGTATTGGATCAACGGGTCCTGATCAGCACGCCAGCAGAACGGATAGTCGTGCAAGTACTGTTCTTGCAAGAACATCAGACCGCGTTCTTTCAAGAGACGCGATAACGGCTTGTCAGCGTCTTTGACCCAGACGCCGATCAAGTCATCGCTGACCGCTTCGACGAACTTGCCGTCAGGGCCAACCGCGCACAGCAACTGTGGTTGCTGGCCTTCGACAAAGCGGCGTCGTTCACGGTCGTAAACTTCATAGTCGACTTCACCAAAAGCGGCCGCTTGGTGCACGATGCCCGAACCGCTGTCGGTGGTGACAAAATCCGCTTCGACGACGCGCCAGAAATGGTGCAGTGTTTTCTGATCGCCATCAGGTTGAACCAACTCACCCAGTGGATCGCCAGTCGACGACTTGTATCCGTCGAACGGCGGCGTGTAACGCAAGCCAATCAGATCGGTGCCTTTGCAAGTCTCAACGGTCTCGAATTCACGCTTGGACTTCTCAGCGATTTTGGTCACCAAGGCCGACGCCATGTAGATTTCTTCGCCTGACTCGCTATCACGAACCAACGTGTAGTCAAGCTCCGGATGCACGGCCGCATACATGTTGCTCGGCAGCGTCCACGGTGTGGTCGTCCAAACCAGCAAGCTTCGCTGAGCGTCGCTGTCATTGGGTTGATCGACCAGCGGGAACAGCACGTACACGCTGGGGTCAGCGACTTCGCGGTACCCCTGACCGACTTCGCCGCTGGAGAGCGCCGTGCCGCCTTGGGCCCACCACCACACGATCTTGTGGCCTTGGTACAGCAAGCCGCGATCGAACAAATTCTTCAGACTCCACCAAACGCTTTCGACATAGCTCTGGTGATAGGTGACGTAGGCCTTTTCAAGATCGACCCAAAAGCCCAGTCGCTCGGTCAGCCGCTGCCACTGCTGCATGTACCGCCAGACAGACTGTTGGCATTTATGGATGAAGGGCTCGATGCCGTAGTTTTCGATTTCTTCTTTGCTATGGATGCCCAGCTCTTTGCCGACTTCGACCTCGACAGGCAAACCGTGGGTGTCCCAACCCGCTTTACGTTCGCAGCGGAACCCACGCATCGTTTTGTAGCGAGGGAAGACGTCTTTGATGGCACGAGTCAAACAGTGGCCGGGGTGTGGCATCCCGTTCGCGGTCGGGGGGCCTTCAAAAAAGACGAATGGTGGGGCGTCAGCACGCCGCTCCAGCGACTTCTCATAAATTCCGTTTTGCTTCCAAAACGCCAAAATCTCTTCTTCGAGGGCGGGAAATTTGGGGGGCGTCGGGTCAGCGCGAAACGGTGCTGCGGCGGATTTGGCCATTGCTGTCAAATTGGAAGCTGAATCGGAAATGGAAAACGTTGCCTCAAAGATGCGGGATTGTAGTGGCCGGAGGCGATTTAATCGACACGGACGAAAACCGAAAGGTTCCCGCTGGCCCGCCCGAGCCAAAACCACTCATCAGCGGGAACGCGATAGAGAGCGGTTGGGTGTATTGCGGGACCGAACCGCCGAGCAAGGATTCGTCGCCTCATCCACTACGAAAACAGACGCGATGCGGGGCATCTCAGAATCCGAAAATCGCCTAAAGGCTAGACTCCAGCGAAGGCAGGCACCGAGCTGGGGATTCGTCGGCTCGTCCAACCTTAGCCGATACGCGCTAGCGTCGGTTCCGCCGCGAGACCCGATTGCAAATTGCAAATTGAACATTGCAAATCGCAAATTGATGGCCCGAAAACCGAGCCGATCCAAACGCATCGCGTGTCTCGTTTCCCACACTGGCTCCCCTCGCCGCCCAAACTTGTTTGGGGGAGAGGGGGCGAACCGCGTTCGCGATGGCATCGCCCAAAACGTTGAACACACCATCCACGCAACCGCTCGCTATCGCGAAGGCGGCTAATCGAAGCACCAGCCCCCATCAGCCGCAACGCGAAGCGTGCGGCTACGTGAATTGCGAAACCGAACTGCCGAGCAAGGGATTCGTCGCCTCATCCACTACGGAAGAGCACCAGAATCCGAAAATCGCCTAAAGGCTCGACTCCAGCGAAGGCTAACGCGGCCAAGGGATTCGTCGCCTCATCCACTACGGGGGACAGACGCCATTCGGCTCATGCGAGAAACAAAAATCGCCTCAAGGCTAGACTCCAACGGCGGATCGTAAACTTTGCCTCATCCGCAAAGTCTGCCTTGCCGATACAAACCGATATCTGTGGTGCTAGACCGATCTCCTGACTTTGCATTTCATCCCCATGTCCACTTCGGTTTCTACCGAAAACACACGACCAAACAACGAAGGGCCTCCTTCGGTTCGGTCGATGCTGTCCTCATGGGTGATGCAGTGGGGCTCGGCTGTCGTCGACGGCGTTGAGACCGTTGGTGACATCGCGTTGTTCGCCTGGCGGATGCTGGTCTGGATCGTTTCGCGTCTACCACAACGCGGTACCTTGCTGACCAACTTTTACGAAATCGGCGTGCTCAGTCTTCCCGTTGTCGCGTTGACGGGAACTTTCATTGGAATGGTCTTGGCCGTTCAGACCTATTACCAGTTTCACGCGATCGGACTCGAAACGCACCTGGGCGTCGTGATCAACACCACGCTGGTCCGTGAACTCGGACCCGTTCTCGCCGCAACGATGCTGGCCGGACGTGTCGGCAGCGCGATGGCAGCCGTGCTGGGCACGATGCGTGTCACCGAACAAATCGACGCGCTGACAACAATGGGTGCCGACCCGGTGCATTACTTGGTCGTCCCACGGTTCCTGGCGTGCATCATGCTGATCCCCGCGTTGACGATCATGGCAGACTTCATGGGCATCGTCGGCGGCTATTTCTATAGCGTCAACATTTTGGAAATCGACCACGGCGCTTACCTGACGCGATCGCGCGACGGCGTGGTCGGATTTGACCTGTTCAGCGGAATTTTCAAAAGCTTCTTCTTTGGCGGCATCATCGCCGTCGTCAGCTGTTACCAAGGGTTTCATTGCAAACCTGGTGCAGACGGCGTGGGCAAAGCAGCAACATCAGCGTTCGTGTATTCGTTTGTCATGATCCTGGCAATCGACCTCGCGCTGAACATCATCTTGGACGAGATCTATTACATGATCTATCCGTCGGGAGCGAGCTTCCAACTATGAGCACCGACGCAGAACCACCGCGTGCCGAAGACAAGCCACTGATCCAAGTCCGCAACGTCACCGTCACGTTCGAAACGCAAACGATCTTGAAAGAGATCAACATCACGATCCCGGCGGGCCAAACGGTCGCGGTGATCGGCGAAAGCGGCTGCGGCAAAACCGTCTTCATGAAAACACTGGTCGGCTTGGTCACACCGACTCGTGGTGAGATCCTGTTCGACAACATGAACCTGGCCGCTCTGTCACCACAACAACTCAGCGACGTACGCCGTCGGTTCGGCTTCGTTTTCCAAAACGCTGCTTTGTTCGACAGCATGTCAATCTTTGACAACGTCGCGTTTCCGCTGCGTCAATCGACCGAAGCCGATGCGGCTGAAATCCGCGAGCGTGTGATGCGTCACTTGCAAGAAGTCGGCCTTCCCAAAAACGTCATCCGTCGCCGCCCCAGTGAACTGAGCGGCGGGATGCGTAAGCGTGTGGGTTTGGCCCGAGCGATCATCCTGGAGCCTGAATTGGTTGTGTATGACGAACCGACAACGGGCTTGGACCCGATCATGAGCGACGTGATCAATGAACTGATGCTGGACGTCCGGCGGCGTTACCCGGTGACGAGTGTCATCGTGACCCACGACATGCGCACGGCACAGAAGGTTGCCGATCGGGTGCTGATGTTTTTCCCCCGCACACGACTTGGGGCCGACGATTCACAAGTCCTCTACGACGGACCACCAGATGGCTTGGAAGACGCAAACGAACGTCGTGTCCGCCAGTTCGTTCGCGGTGAAGCGGGCGATCGAATGAAGGAGATTTCCCAATAGCGATGGACGACAATCGACTCAAATTCGGTGTAGGTGTGCTCGTGATCGCGGCGATCGGGATCGGCGTCATCCTGACGTTCCTGTTCGGAGCCATCCCACGTGTCTTCACTCAAGAATTCGAACTCAACGTGTTGTTCCCAAACGCGGACGGCATCAGCAGCAACACCAAAGTGCTGTTACGTGGGGTCGAAATCGGACGTGTCCTAGAAAAGAAACTTCAGGACGAAGACGTGCTGGTGCGCATCGCAATCGAGTCGGCTTACCAAGACAAGCTGACTCACGAATACCTGCCGCGGATCGTGACCGGATCGGTCATCACTCGTGATGCCAAACTGGAATTCTACAAAGCGGACGAAGAAGACTTAAAAGTCGCTTGGCAACAGCAATTGCCATTGGTGCGCAACCAACGTTACACCGACGCCCAGTACATCAGCAATGGGATCAAGAAAAGCGACCCGTTCGATCTGATCGCCAACTTGGAAGAAGAGCTGACAGTCACGCTTCAATCGGTCAGCCAAGCCAGCGACTCGATCCGACAAGTCGGCGATAACGTCAACAGCGTGGTCAAACAGATGACCGAAAGCGAAAACGGAGAAGCGTTATCGCTCCAAGCCCGAGACACGTTGATCGCGTTCCAAGAGGCGATGAACTCGGTCAAGAAAATGCTCGACGAAAATGACCTGAATGAAACGGTCAAAGACATCCGCTCGTTGGTCAACGAAACCAAAGACGCGGCCGCATCCGCCAAGGTCGTGATGGATGAGTTCCAAGGGGTCGGCGTGGTTGCCGAAAAAACGATTCGCAACATCGACGCCACCGTCGACACCGTACGCGTGAGTGCCGAATCGGCCCAACGAAGTTTTGCGTCCGCGGAGAAGGTCGTTCAGAACATCGAAACCATCACCGACCCGATTGCCGAGAACAGTGACGAAATCGTCCGACAAGCCATGACCAGCCTCCGCAACCTCGACCAAACCCTCAAAGAGGTTCAGCAATTCAGTAGGGCACTCAACAACAGCAACGGAACGGTCCGAAAGCTGATTGCGGATGACGAGATGTACTGGAACCTAAAACGCACGTTAGAAAACGTCGAGATGGCAACCGCCAAGCTGCGTCCGATCATGGATGACGTCCGAATCTTCAGCGATAAAATCGCCCGTGACCCAAGAGAGCTCGGAGTGCGAGGCGCGCTCAACAATCGCCCCAGCGGCTTCGGATTGAAGTAATCCAATAAAAATCCCAACCGCTGGAGTCTAGTCATCAGGCGATCTCCGCAAACCCAATCAGCCGCAACGCGATCGAGAGCGGCTACGTGAATTGCGAAACCGAACCGCCGAGCAGGGGATTCGTCGCCTCATCCAACCTTAGCCGATACGCGCTAGCGTCGGTTCCCCCACGAGACACGATTGCAAATTGCAAACTGAACATTGCAAATCGCAAATTGATGGCCCGAAAACCGAGTCGATCC
>NZ_NPDI01000045.1:16233-49441 GCF_002251265.1 Rhodopirellula sp. MGV
CGCTATCGCGAAGGCGGCTAATCGAAACACCAGCGACCATACATCGGCCGGAACGCGATCGCGTGCGGTTACGTGTATTGCGAAACGAAACCACCGAGCAAGGATTCGTCGCCTCATCCACTACGGAATTGCTAGTTGGATTTGGATGATGCTTCGGCTTTTAATCCGGAGAGTTCTTGCTGCAGTTTTCGTAACGTCGAATCCTCAGGGAATAAATTGCTGCCGATACGCAATTGCCAGGTTGCTTGCTCCAGGTCGCCCGTTTCGATCATCCAGCGGACCGCTTGCGTTCGCCACTTTCGTTGATCGGGGACTTCGTTTAGCGCCATCAACAACGCCTCGACCGCATCCTCTTTCTGCCCCAGCAACCACAATGCTTCGGAACGCAATTGATCCTTCTCGCCGGCTCCGAACTCGCGACCAGTGAAGCCATCGACGGACAGCTGACGCAAACATTGCTCCGCCAAAAACTGAAACGGTTCTTCCCAGCCGTGCTGCTTGCACTCGACCGCTCCGGCAAAACAGGTTTTGGGGTCATCTGGAAAGATCGCCATGAGGACTTCCTCGCTCAGGTCCTCGCGTCCCACCGCATTCACAATCGGTGCCACGTAGCGATTGGAAAAATCCATCGATTGCTTCCAGTGCGGGATCGCGGCTTCGAGCCCCGATATTTGATGAAGGATATTCCCCGCGACGAACGCCAACTTCGGATCACCCGGGTGCATCACACGACCATAAAGCACGAGCTCAAGCTGCGCATCCATACTCATCCCGGCCGGAGGATAGCGTGCGATCCAAACATACGGTTCCCAGGCGATCGGGCACATCCGTATGATTTCTTCGCACTGCGCCGTAATAAACGGCCCCATCTTGGGATTCTCTTTGCCCCAGTCGTACCAATCGTCCGTCAGGATACAAGTCCGTATCAGCTCGATCCGCCGGAACATGTCTTCCGGCGTCACCTTAACCGCCGCCGACATCGACTTGATTGCCGCGTTCGGCATCGACCCTTCTAACTCGTGCATCGCCGTACGGTGATGGCTTTCGGCCAACCAATACCGGCGTTTGAAACGAATCGTGTAGATGGCGATACCGCATACCAAGAGCGCAATTGCGAGGCGACAGGCAAAACCGAAATGCGGTCCCAACCATGCACCTTCTTCGACTTCGGCGAGTGGCTTCGGATCAGCCGCTGAACTGCGACGACGTCTTGACTGACGCGATCGCTCCATCGCCCCTGCGGCTGCTGGCTGAGAGCACAACAGTGCGGCAACAATCACGGCGAACGCTCCGGTCGCAGGAAGACGCAATCCGAAATCGACAATGCTGTGAAGCGAAACGGCGAACACGCCAATCGCAGCGCCGGCTGACAGAGCGTCACGGCGACATGTTCGGTACGCCACCCAACAAACCGGAATTGCGACCAACAACAACGAAACGAATCCTGCCAAGCCGTACTCATTGAGCACATCTAACAATTCGTTATCAGCTCGCAATGCGACGCGACCTTCGGTGGTCCAGTTTTCGTCGGCAGGGACGTAAATCTTTTCCCAGTGCCGATACGTTTCACCGCCTGAACCAAACCAAGGAAACTCTGGCACACTCGCGACCGCAGCACGCCACAGGACCCATCGCCCGTCGGAAGCATAACTATCCGATTCACTGAGCATCGTTAGCCGTGATTCATAAACGCTGAATCCTGCCCAGATCAAAAACAACAGCACCGGTGTCCCGATCATGATGAACATGCTGATCGATCGCGTCGCGTGCTTGAATTCGAATCGCCGTAATCCGACAACCGCAACCGCGATACAGGCGGTCAAAATACCGCCCCGCGACACACACATGATCAAACTCGCGATCATGAACGTGATCGCCAACAATAACCACGTTGCACTTCGGTCGGACAAAATCATGCGCGGCCAATGACGCCCCATGTCTTTCATCGAGTCCAACAGTAACCCGATCGCCAACCCAAGGCAAAGGTTGAGATAGAACGGGTAGTGATTGCGGTTGATGAAGGGGCCGAATCCCAGACCACCTTGCATCTTGTAGGTCCAGTAAACCAACCCGTCATGCGACCCGACGTGCTGCGCGATCCCAAAGATCGCCAATGCGACGCCCACCACCGTTGCCGCGACACTGATTCGCCGCAGCACCAGTCGTGGTGAATCAAAACAACAGGTCATCGCGAATAGACAGCCTGCCGCGACCACGCGAAGCAAAAACTGATAGCTACCGTGTGCGTACAAACCCAACTTATTTCCCGCTTCCCAGCGTTCCAAGCCTGAGCCTTCGGCTGGCAACGACGACGCTTGATCGAGTAATCCAATCGGAGCGGACCAGGGCTGCACACCGGGCGCGAGCGTGTTAACCAGAGAGGCTGGCAGCGCGATCTGGTGCAACGCAGCAACGGACACCAAACCGATCAAGCCGAGCACGACGATGAGGCCCATTCGGCCCGCCTTCCACTGCGGCGGCTCGCCGAACACCAAGCGAACGACGAAGGCCAGCAACGCGATGCTGAGGGCGAGTGTCAGTCCGAATTCACCATCGGGATTAACACTGCCGAACGGCCAAGGTGAGAGCAGAACGATTCCGACGAGCACGCACTGGATGACCGTTTGGCAAACCGCCGAAATCCGATGTTGAGAAGTCATTAAGGATAAGCAATCACCCCACAACAGCTCGACTGTCGCTCACCGGCCGCCGGGGAAACTGGCTGGGAAGCAGGCCGTCGGCCTCAGAAATTAAACAGCGAGCAGGGTACAAAAAAAGGGCAGCCACCTTGGTGACTGCCCCTGTGTTCTGTGCGTCTAAACGACAATCCGCAAGAAGCAGATCGTGCGGTTAAGCCAGCCTAAAAGAACAAAAACGATGGAGGCCCTGGAGGCGGGAATGGAGGTCCGCCTGGACCACCTGGAGGGAACGGTCCACCTGGTCCACGGCAAAATGGACGTGCGGTGTATTCCCATTCCTTCATCAATTCCGGCTTCGCGGTTTCAGCCAACAGCGAGTCGCCAGTGGTCGACACGACCGCGGCGCTGGCTTGGCTGGTTTCGCCTGACTCAACCGATTGCGGAGCGGCTGCGGCCCACATTGCTGTGGCCAGCATCGCGACCGACAGGACGCTCGCACCGGCAATTCTAAATTTTCCCATATTCAATCTCTCTGGTTCGAAGTATCCGCCTTCGTACAAGTGATCGTATCCCCCCAACCGATTGTGGGCAAGGGCACGAACCTACTAGCCAAGCTCTTTCAAGCTTAGTTCGAGCGTTTGCGGCGACGGGTCAAAAACAGGCCACCTACTGCTACGATTGCAAGCGAGGAAGGCTCAGGAACGACATTACCCGACAATGCAAAAATCTGGTCTTCCGTTTCGATGCCGTTGGCTGTTGAGAACGAAACACCGTCCATATCGCTATCGCCAACACCCGAACCCCACAACCAGTAGGTGTCGTCGGACACAGGAGCAGGTGAAGGAATGTTAGCAGTGACAGAGAACCAGTAATCGCCGGCATCAAGACGGAACGGGTTCAAAGCCGCACCGTAGCCGAAGTAATCACTGTAGCCAGGAGCCCCTACAGGGCCGCCAGAAACCTCGCTGTACATGCCCAAGCCAAGCGTTTGGGATTCCAGTAGTGCGCCAGGAACGCCGCCGGCATTGCCGTAGACGCTGACGGTGAACGAATCGGCCATGTCGATCAGGAGGTCACCGGTACCGTTCTCGAAGTAAGCACCAAGCCATGCTGCACCGTCGATTTCGGTTTGCTTGCCGAGCGAGAAATTGTCAAATGTGACAACGTTCCCTTCCATCGACGTAACCAGATTGGTGACCGCGCTGTACTCGTATTGGGAGTAAGCCACCCCTGCATTGCTGTCGCGGGCAGTCATTGCCACCATCGCGAGTCCGGCGGCAAACGCCACCAAGCGTTTGGTAATCAGCTGTTTCATTTTCATCAATTCCATGCGTGTCTAGATAGCAAGTAACGTTCCATCGGAAATTAAAAATGAGCCAGCAATCACTGCTGTGCTCAAACTGAACGCGACAACGGAATGTTGAACGCTTAGTCCGGTATCTCGAACAGCCCCGTCCTTCAATCTCCGATGTACGGCCCCACCACCCAATTCGGTTGATAGTTCCACCGGTTGGTCCAACACTTGATTAAAGAAACGATCGGTATCCGTTCAAGTTGCAAGTTGGCTGATTTTCCCTTTTAGGCACAATGGGAGCACCCCGCCCGGTGACAAAAGCCAAGGTGGAAAACCCACCCACTAAACCCCTCTTCTTGTGAGGTTGAATGTCGTCTTCGATCGGGACGTTTCAGCCGATGCCACCCGGCGAACCTCATCACCAACCGTTTTAAGACTCAAACCCACTTCCAAGGCCTCCCGTCGCCGCGTCAAGCAGCATGATCATTACGACCGCACGCATTTCAAGCTTGCAATTTTCGGATGACCAGATCGCCAATCAACGAAATCGAGACACCATGTTTCGGATATCAATCGGACCACAGTAATACGCCGCGCCATCACCGTTACCACTCGCGATCCCGACCAAACAACCGTCGCGATTCAATAACGCACTGCCGGAAACACCGAGCTCCGATGCGTGGGCAACTCGCCAACAATACTGGGCCGGCGAGTCGGCCATTCGCTTTATAAGTTTCAGCTCCACATCGGGCACTCGCGCGACGCTCGTTAAACCGGCAACCTGATTGTCAATCGTCCAGGCTGCTTGCAAATGTTTCAGCTTGTCATCGACGACGTCAGCCAACTCAACTGGCTCGGCAGACACCGGTGCATCACAGTGCACACGCACGTAGGCCAAGTCCTTATCAATATCTGATTCCAATACATCAACCTTTGATTCAATTGCGAAACGCTCCTTCGCACTCGCCTCGGTTGTGACTTCGACCAACCAACCCTCGATTCCTTCGATCACGTGCGCGGCGGTCAAAAAATCGAGGGTGCCGTCTTCGCGGTTGGCAATCACAATCCCGCTTCCCATCGATTCGCCGCCCTTGTCAATCAATCGAATCGAAGCATGAGTCGCAATCTCGCGTATCGCCTCGGTCGAAAGCGGCGACTTGCCATGACTTAACAGCTCACTGCTTGCTGGTTCACTGCTTACCGGTTCACTGCCTAGGTATTCACTGCTTTCGGCTCCAATGCTCGAATCCTGACTTGCGTCACCCAGATCCGACGTGCCGTCAGCAACCAACGGTCCGTCTTGATCCGAATCGTCACCGGATACCGCCAACCCGACACTCGCAGGTTTCGATTTGGCATCCATACCTCCCGCCCAAGTCGGCAGCCGACTTCGGTCGATCGAACCATCCAGGTTCGCCATCAAGATGTAGCCGACCTGACCTAAGATCAGCAGCCCACAAAAGAGGGTGACTAGAATTTTCATCTGCGCAAATCTCCACTGAGTCGCGGCTTAAACTTCATTGCAAATTCCCTGCAACAACAAAACCAGAAAGACGAAACGTTGGAGGCATTGCGTTTTGCAATGCCTCGTTCGTTTGCCGCGATCAAATTGCAGAGTACGTTCTGCAACGACCTAGCCGATCGAACGGCTACGATGCTCGACCATGGCAACAGGCGTTTCGTCTTTCGCACCAAAGCGAAGCCAATGCGTTAGCCTCGCCATGTATTCACACGCCAATCCGCCGGCGACCGTGTAACCGACATCCGCCCAGCTGAAGCCGCGTGTTGGAATCCAGTTCTGCATGAACTCAAAAATCAACAGGGCACCGACCAAGACAAACAGCACCGAATGACGCTGCAGCTTTTGGTGCGACGGGCTGAGCAGCAATGCCGGAATCAGACCGATTGCGACCGTCATGATGAAGGTCCGAAAATCGTAATAGACATCCATGAAGCTCGTGAACCATCCGGGCAGAAAAACGAGTTCCTTAGAAGACGGATGTGGCTTCAATACCGCGAACGCGGCGACACACAAGGTTGCCGCCGACCAAGTCAACACCAACGGCGCACGGTAACGCCGCAAAGACTCCACAAACGCAATGCGTGTGGAACGAGACACCAACCAATTCAACATCAACCACCTTAAGCTGGCTAAGACGCAGTAACTGCAAAACGTTCATCATCAATCGCACCCGTCGTCGCCTCTAAAGGCAGACCACAAACGGCGTGCAAATCAACCATCAACTGCGACAGGATCGCGTTGCGACTGAGATTCTCAATCGCATACTTTCGAGCCGCCCTTCCCAAGCAACCGCGAAGCGACTCGTCATCGGCGAGCTGACAGATCGCTTCGGCAAACGCAACACTATCTGACGGCGGCACCACCAAACCGTGCCCGTCAACCACATCGGCAATCTGCGTCCCAGGGTCGGCACAAGTGACGATCGCTCGCCCAGTGGCCAACATGCCCGTCAACTTGCTGGGCATGACCAAATCCGCCGCCCCGCCGCGCTGTGGCAACAAATGAATGTCGGCACAGTTCATCATCTCGTTAAAACGCTCCAGCGGCTGCAGCGGCAACCACTGGACGTTGGGCAGCCCGGCCGACAGCGCGACCAGTTCATCGTATGCCGCGCCGTGACCGGCGATCACGTAATGCAAGTCCGACCGTTCGGCCGTTTGCTTCGCGGCCTCGATAATGATTTCCAGCCCTTGTTTCTTTCCGACGTTGCCCGCGTAAAGCGCGATGCACTTCTCCGCAGGCAAATCAAACCGTGCACGCAACTCCGCGCGAAACGCGGCACGGATCTCCGGGTATTCGTCCGGATAGTCTTCTTCAAGCGGCCGCATCACTTCGCAGTCCACCCAATTCGGTAGCGCAGTGATCGCGTTTTCCCGCACACCTTTTTGATGCAATTTCAACATCATGTTCGGCGAGATGCTGGAAACGCGGTCGAACCGGCGCATCAAAAACGCCTCCACCGCCAGCACACATCGCTTCATAAATTGGTTCTTTAAAATCCCCAGCTCGAACGCCGCGTCGACTTCGAAATCTTGCACGTGCAACCAAGCCTTGGCGCCACACAAACGCGCCGCCAGCCAAGTCGTCGGCATGCACATCGCCGCCGGCTCCACCGTCATGATCACATCGGGGCGGGACACCAGCGCTTTCCATAACACGATCGGCGCGCTGGTCAGCGCGTAGCTGGCCAAGTGAATCACCCGCTTCAACCCGGTCACCTTCGCAGGCACCCAAACCGGACAGCGCCAAACCTCAACACGGCCCCAATGCGATTCGGCTTCCGATGAATCGCGTTCGCCGTCGGCGGCAAGCCCGTCATCGCCATGCACTTCTTTGCTGTACCGGGCCCCGGAAAACCCCTCACCGATCTCCCAGTGGGGATAGTACGGCGGCGTGGTGACAACGACCGAGCACACTCCGCGTCGCGAAAGGTCGTCGATCATCTCGCCCGAATACTTTCCGATCCCGATTTCCTCGGGCGAAAAGTTCAGTCCATGCAAAAGAAGTTTCAAATCAACAAAAACCTACAAAGAAAAGGCTGCCATCGTCGCAGTCTGGCAAATCTAATTAGGGCCGGCGAATCTGCAGGTGGAATTTCACCGGAGGATCAAACAAATTGTTTTCCGGCCATCACGTTCGTCAAGAGACTTCCAAAGGTTGCCCCGCTTGTGGTGCCGTTCGCACCGGCTCTGCGGCTCTGGGGTTGGCGTTGGGCTGTTGGCCACGCAATTCGCGAATCTTGCAATACACCTGGGTGAAGTACCCCAGCTTCAAAAGCGCGAACGCCAAACCACGCTTGCCGTCCAAGAACCCTCGCATCATCACGTAGGCGCCGAAGAAATAAACCACTCCGGCAAAGGGTGATTGAACCAGCCGATACTTCACCTTTTGTTTCAACGTCAGTTTTCCATGGTCAGTCTGCTGCTCCAACGATCGCAAAAACCGGTGCGCCTCCCATGACGAGTACTCGTTGTGCTTGGCGATATAGTGCGACACGTCGCGAAAGTCACGGTGATCGATCTTGCTACGCAGCTCACCGACCGGCCCCTCAATGACGGGATGCTCGTGAATCTCCATATCCAACTTGCTCCAGCGGTCTTCGTCGATCCGCTCGTATTCGCCTGCCCCCACGCGGAAGAGCGCTAGCTTTCGGAGCGGATAGCCGTACTTCAGTTCCTCGCGTAGGAAGTAAATCGTGTAGCGGAGCCAATAACCGTCACAATCGGATTGCGGCAGCGTCCGTCGCAGTTCGGCTTTGAACTCGTCGGTCAGGATTTCGTCGGAATCGAGAAACAATACCCACTTCGTTGCCGGGGTGTGATTGCGCAAGAACCAATTGCGTTTCTTTGGAAACATTCCGTCCCAGCGGAATTGAATCAGTTCGGCGCCGTAAGCCTCGGCGACTTCGGCGGTGTTATCAGAACTTTCCGAATCGACGATCACAACGGAGGAAGCGAGGTCGTGGCCGATCGCGTCCAAGCAGATCCCCAATCGGTCGGCATCGTTCTTTGCCGGGATCACGATCGTCAGATCAAGTGTGCTCATGATGTTGTTTCTCTCAGCTTTCGGTGCCCGACCAGCTTGGCCGGATTTCCTACGTAGATCCCGTCCGGTTCGGTGTTCTTGAACAAGACGCAGCGGGCGCCCACGACAGAGCGTTCGGCGATCGTCACCCCCGGCCCGACAAAGACCTCGGCGGCGACCCAGGCTTTCTCGCCAATCACGATCGGCTTGGCGATCAATTGGAAATCAGGATCATTGGGGTCATGGGTGCCCGCACAGAGGGTTGTTTCTTGCGAGACGATCGCACCGGCGGCCAAACGAATCGGCCCCATGCAGTAACAATTCACTTGGGGCCCCAAACAGCTATGCGGCCCCATCTGCAAATTCGCGGGCAACCAAACTCGGGCGCTGCCATAGACATGGGCTGACCAGTCAACGTCGGCCCCAAACAGTCGCAGCAGAGCGACACGATAACGATGCAGTGGCGGCGGCGTCCAAGAGGCAAAGACCGCCCAGACAAAATTCCAAAGCACTCGCAAAAGTCGATTACGAAGCGAAAAACTCGCCCCACCCTCCGCCGGCTTACTCTTGGAGGCGTCAAGCATTCCGCCGGCAGACTCGCTCGTAAATAATGAAGTGGACTTTGTAGACATCAAAAAGACACCAGGGGCTTAATAAACAGTCGCGAACTCTTCGATATTTCCATTTCCTGATCGCATGCCCATCCCACACCGCCCGCGAATGCCTGCCTTCCCTTTGCGAAAGCCAACGTGCAGGCGGTTAACATCAAGATCGATCTACGATGCGTAGTGATTCGCGGCAATCTCCAGCTAGATCACCACAGCGATACCCCAAGGCTGACGCTTTTCGAAAGAGCGAATGCCCCCGACACAAAGAAACAGTTCACAAAACCCTACTGCGACCCGGACACCTTCAATCCAACCGCTAAGCGCCCGGGCGGTTTTTAGCACCGATGCCACTGCTGTAAAGCAGCAAGAAATGCCGAGAGTGAACAAACCTGAAAACCGCCAGACGCTACACACCAATTAATTCGTTTGAATCCAAGGCTACGGAATACGTTTTGCGGGAAGAAGCCAAGAACGAAAATACTTGTAAAAATAGATTTCAGAGAATACGCACAGCAAGACGGTCACGACGACATAGAGCGCAAACTCCAACAAGGGAACACCAATAAACCCAAGGTACTTTGCATACACAACACCTTTGTAGTGCAACACATACAGCGAGAAGGAGATTGGTGCAACAAAGGCAAACAACTGAATCGTGTACCTAAATCCCAGCCAATTCATCTGCCGCCATAAGAAAGCGAGCCCCACCAACACAACGGATGAGACCAGGTGGCGCAACTCTAGCAAAGGGTGTTCACCAATGGACCAACGACGCCCTTCGAACATCCACCAACTGCACAAAACACACAAAGGCAACGTCGACAAGAGAACATAGGAAACAGGCACAATCGCATCCCGGAATTCAATGGATCCTTTCTTCCGGAGCACAGTTGCAAAATGAACACCGACCCACCAAACACCAAAATAAAGACAGATACGACTAACCGGATTTGGAATCAGTGCATACGAAACTCCGCCCAGAATGGCAAGCATACCGACCATGTGCGTGCGATGCTCTGCACCTTTCAACAACAGCACAAGCGGAAAAAGCATATAAAACCACCACTCATAGTGCAGCGACCAAAGCGGCGTTGCACCATAAACAGGGCCACAAATCACACCAGGTTTACCATACTTAAAATCCTGCAGCATCAGAAAATTGCCAAGCAATCGCCCTGGCGATTCCCAAACTGGCTCGAGATGCTCAATAGACTCCATCAAGAACATTGCGAGTACCGCGATGCCCCAGACAGAATAGATACGAGTAAACCGCTTCAAGAAGTACCTGCTGAATGGTTCAGCTTCACCTTCACCTCGACTAGTTGCCCATGCAATGACGAAACCGGAAAGGATAAAAAAGACCATCACGGCTTCTTGACCAAATTTGAATAAGTCCGCAAATATTCCGCTGCTTCCTAAGTTCAAGATGACTACATGACCAAGGCAAACGTATGTTGCAGCGAACCCACGGACTGCTTCTAAACGCACGAATTTCATTGCAAGTTCTTTTAAAGTCTATTCCAGGCTGCACACCGCCCCGATGCCCAATCTACCTTCAGTCGGAAACGCTGTTCCTTGACCCACAGCACAATATCAAACAACTTTCTCCAACGCGTCTACCAGGCGACGAGCTGCTGAAATCGGCAGGTAGCGTTCTTCGTAACAGGCTCGTGCTGCGTTCGACATTACACGGCGTTGGCCAGCATCCAACGATAACCATCTCTCCAGGCTACGCGTCACACCGACAATCGAATCGTCATCAACGATCGCCGCACCGGCTTGTTCGATTTCACTATAGATATTGACTTGATTGCTAATGACGACAGGCTTGCCGCATGCCAATGCTTCAACAACAGCAATTCCAAAATTCTCTTGGTGGCTAGGCAACACAAACGCATCGCAACCGTAAAACGCACCCCACTTCGTATCACCTTGCAACATCCCGGGAAAACAAACCAGCGGCCCGCTCGAAGAAGCGGTTGATGCCTCGGGTGGCAATAAATCTAGTTCACGTGCAAGTCGCTGCATTTGCTGTGCATACTCGTCATCAAGCGGACCGGCAATTACCAACGCTGGTATCGATTTCGAGCTGTCGCCGCTCTCACGTTCAGTTGCCTTTAATACCAAGTCAGCGTAGGCTCGCAACAGAAGATCGACGCCTTTCTTCGCATGAATGCGACTAAGAAACAACAAATAATTTCGCCCGGCTAAAGCCGGACATGCGTCCGCAAATTTTTGCGACATCGAGACATCGAATTGTGGTGGCGATGCGACACCATACCCGACATTCAATTCACAGCGAGGCTTGTAAGGGCGAAACGGCTCACGTGCCAACTCCAACTCACGCTGGCAGGTAAACAACATCGCGTCGGCACTGGACACGACCTTTTTTTCGAGCACCTTCCAATAAACCCAGTTTCGATACGCTTTCAATTTTCGCGACGGGTCGCGCTGAAACCAAGGGTCTAACATTCCATGCGGCATCACGAACACCGGCGTCGACTTCCCGGTGCGAGCATTGCTTTGCCGTACCGCTTTGGTTGTGGCGTAGGAATGATACAGCCAAAGGCCATGGATCAAAACAGCGTCAAAACGTTGGATATTTTGATCCAACCAAGGAACCAGCCCGGGGCAATAGGCCCACGGGCCACGGCCTTGGCCGAGTCGGTGAACTGGAAAGGGATCACTTACGCTTGGCGGAGAATCCGGATCGTCCAAGCAGGCAACCTCGTTCTGCACACCGATTGCTTCCAGGGACGGAACAAGATTACGAATCCCCTGACAAGGCCCTCCCGTAGAAGGGTCCATCGACGGAATCACACGCAACAATTTCACGAACCTTGTCCCCCGCTCGCACGCTGCAACACATCCTGATAGATCGATTCATATTGATCGAGCGCTCGTTGCGTCGAAAACTGCTTTGCGTTTTCGATTCCTTTTGCAATGACCTCAAACATTCTCTCGTCGGGAAGCTGCAGGATTTGTTGAATCAGCTTGGCACCATCGACCGCCCACTGATCGTCACCTGCGGTTAAGCGTCGATGATAGAACGCGGCTTCTCCCCCGACCTCTGTCATCGGTGCCGCATCCGTGGTTAGAACTGGCGTTCCACACGCCATCGCCTCGGCGATTGGCCAACCGAAGCTTCATCCAAACTTGGATAAACCAGCAGACTGGCGAGATTATAGGCAGCGCGTACCTGATCATCGGAAAGCCCGGTCAAGAACCGCACGCGACCACCATTTGGTATCGCTTGCGCCCGTGTTCGCATTGCTGCATTTGGCTCTGCACCGATCATCCATAACTGGCGTGGCCGATCGGTTTGCTGACACCATTGACGATAAAGTTCGATGACACCGATTCGGTTTTTGTACCATTGATTTCCGCCTATGCTAAGCAGGAACCCGATCTCCTGTTCGCTTTGCAGGACGCCGTCGAGATCCTCAATCGCAGTTTCTCGCGGCAACACTTCGAACGCCGAATTCAACCCATTGTGGACGACTTCGGAAGTGATTGGCTGGCGTTCAAGGAAGCGATGCAGGTCGGCACGGCTTTTGTGAGAGACCGAGACGAAGTGCTGTCCGAATCGAAAGCCTCGCCGAATCAAACGCTGGTACTGCTTGCCAGACCAGCCGGTCGAGTTTTCTGGAATCTCACCGAGAGCCGAACGCTGGGCCATGAAATCATGACAATGAATCACATGCGGGCGATTGCAAAGCGAGGGAACCCAAGGCCCGAGTGCTTGGTCGGTGACAACGAACAAGCGATCTCGCCCGACGCTGCGCACCTTGCGTTTCAGTTCACGTGGATAAAGGGCAAACTGGTCAAAGTAGCCCTTCCATTTAAATGCTCTTGCCTGCGGATCCGCGCCTTTGGTCAGAACCGCAGGTGCACTCCAGGCTTCCACCTGGTGCCCGCGCTGCAGCATCCCTTCAGACAGCATCCCATGAAAGCGAGGCATACTCTGCGAGCAGATCCACGCGGGGTGAGTGATAAAAACGATATGCATATTAAATTCGAAATGCACTGAATCGCAAGCGAGTGCGAGTCCGTACAAGAAGTAGTCGGAAGCCTTGCGTGCATCGGACGAAACTATCCGTAAGCATGAAACTTCAGTCGATGAATCAACGATGACAACTCAGCCCTCAGCCGGCTACCCCGATGGAGTTTTCGGCGGATTGGTAATTGCCGGAAGTCAAATGCCGCACTGGTCAACCAGCAAGCCATTAGTCGCTTGTTGACCTTCAGATCTGAACTCTGCAGGAATTGCCTTCGGTATGGCAAAAGTAGCGAACCCGAACGTTACTTTCGCGGAGCGAGAGACAGCACTAACAATCACCGGGCAGCTAGGCTGCCTGCAACTTAGCCGAGTTGGCTTTTCTACGAGGCATTCTCAATGCGGCCAAAAGCATCCCGCTGTTGAGAACGATGAATCCCAATGCAGTCGGCTGAGCGGTGTTTCCCATAAACATCGTATGGATCGCTACACTTCCCAAGATTAACGGCAGTGGATTACCACGCCGTACCGCCACTACCGACATCGCAAACAGAATCGTTGTAAAGCAAACTCGGTACAGAATCAGAAAACCGCCAAGGATTGGGCCAAGCTCTCCAAGCATTGCGCCCCATCCCCCTTCCGCAATCAAAAACGTGCGTTTTCCAGTCAACATTTTGGCGCCGACATTCGTTCCCATACCAATACCAAGCCCTTGCCACGGAATTTGATCACTTGATTCAAATGCACTTAGCAGGCCATATTGCAAAACACGATTTTGGAGCACGCCAGCAACTCCATCATCACCACCCTCAGATTCTGTCGCATTCTCCCATCGTTTCGTAAACGGCTCCATCGCCGTTTGGAAAACTTCCGTTTGAGAAACGATCGCCCCGACAATAAGAAAGCCAATCAATGCAGGGACCAACGACTTTAATAGCTTGGGTGAGATGCCGACAGCCATAACGGTAAATACGACAGTTAAGGCGTATTGGAATGCCAACGCACGACTGATCGTCAGTGGCAGCGCGACGATCAAACATCCTCCGGTGATCCAAACCCACTTGGGTATTGGACGTGGACCACAGGTAATCCAACCGGCAAACAATGCGCCCGCAATCGCGTAAAACGATGACAGACCATTAGTGAAGCTAAATGTCCCGGAACTACGGTGTCGCCCCGCAGCGCCCGCGAACACAGAAGTCCCATCTCCACCCACTCCGACATTCACAAGGTGCGTTTGCGGAAGATAAAACTGCAAACCAAGCAGCAATGTCATTGGGATCGCGATCAACAGAAATGCCTTCGCAAAAAGCCAAACATCCTCGCGATTAAATACCGAAGCGAAGAGAAATAGGACGGGGAAGTGCAGTAGCAGAATTCGGGCGCCATAGACAGCAACAGGCAAGCTTCCATGTCCACCACCAACCGCGAGCGGTATCGCGATCAATCCCACCACAATGAATCCCCAAACCCATTTAGCCCGAAAGAGAAACGGGTACCTAGATAGATTGCCACCAAGCAAACGGGATCACGAATGACGAGTAGAGGTGTCGCCAACTGAGGGACAATCCACTTACGGAGCGCGCCCTCAAAGATGACAAGCAACACATAAGCCCACAGACAATAGCGGATCAGGCTCACCCGATCGGTACTGATTCGAAACCGCTTTCGATCCCCCTTTTTCAAAGTTTGTTTCGCAGGGCGAATGCGGCACTCGTCGAGTTCGCGAGGAACCTCAGGAATCGTGGTGGACATACTGATCGCGATGGGGGTCAGATTGCTCATCGCGTCACCCTAATCGTTGCTCAGCAACTCTGCAACTTTAGACGCGAGTTCGTGCCCATAGCACTCCCATGGACGCTCCGCGGCCAAATTTCGCGACGCATTTCCCGCATTGGCAATTTGATCAGGTCTCTTCAATAACTCTTCGACTTGCGATTTCAATGCCAGCGTGTTGGAGGCCGGAACGATCCAACCGCTACTTCCATGATCAATGATATCTCCACCCGCCGTGCGATCAGTCGTGATAACGGGCGTCCCTTGCGACATCGCTTCGGTAATCACAAGTCCAAAACCTTCGAACGATGAAGGGAACAGCAGGACATCTTGGTTCCGCATCTCCGCCAACACCTGATCATGAGGCAGTGAAGGAATCCAGCGGTGCTTCGCGAGAGCATTACGCAACGCCGCACACTCGTTGACGGCACCGCGACCAACAACCGTCAGTTCCACGTCATCACTTAGCGAATCGGCAACGGAAAACACATCGGCTAACCCCTTTCGCTGCGTCAATCCACCGACATAAAGTAAGCGTAACTTCCTCTTCCCCAAATTGGAGTAATCACGCTCTGGGCCAGGGACAGGAAAGCCGTAGGGAATGACATAAGTTTTGGCGAGTGAATCGGTGGGATAATCGGAAAGCGTACTCGCAGTGAAAGAACTCGCGACAAATATTGCGTCTGCCAACCGCAACTCTTCATCTTTACGAGCAAGCTTTTCATCCGAATCTTTAAACGCAGGCATTGTGGGAGCCCATTCTGGCCATCGCTCCATCTCCGCCTGCTGCAGTTTTCTAGCCGACCGCCAATATCCGATGGGCAAATCGTAGAAACAGCGAACGCCTTTCTGATTTGCCACTCGAAAACTTTCCAAGGCTCCATCTTCATAGGCATAGACCGCATCACATCGCGCAGGCTCAACACGCCGTGACACTTTGCGATCCAGGTCACGATACACCGCATCAACGCAAAACGGCCCCGATTCATGACGGACTAATGATGTCGCGTTAGCTTTGCCTGCGAGTAAGCGTCCGATCTCACGAAATGGCGACTGATGAGTAAAGGGACGCACTGACGACTCAAAAACACGGCGTCCGAAGTCTCTTCCAAGTGGAGTTCGACTGAGCTTGCCCCAAACATTCCCAGGAAAAGTTGCGATACAGGTGTGAAATTCCGACAGCAATCCTGCATTCACCAACCCGTTGACCACAGCGCGACTATTCGCATTGCCAGTTGGGTGACTCAGAACAACTTTTGATACCTGACGATGCATCATGCCACGCGCGAAATTTTTTTGAACTAAAAACTGCAACGAGCCTGCAGCGCCAGCTGCCGCACGATCGCAAATGAATTAACCAGCGGCAGCCTGAAGGACACCCATGTATTCACGTGCAACAGCCTTTGGTCGATGCGTCTCGAGATGAGCCGTTTGTTTTTCGTGAATCGAGTGTGCTTCCTCGGCGTTGTTCTCTAATCGAACGACTAGCTCAGCGAGCCCTTCAAAATCGCCACGATCAAAGAGCAATCCACCTTCGCCGATTGCCTCGGCCAATCCGCCACTTCGAGTTGCAATTGGAATTGCGCCGCAAGCCATCCCTTCAAGCGCAACGATGCCAAACGGCTCCTCCCACTCAGACGGTATGGCGATGTATCGAGATTGGTTTAACAACTCAGCAATTCGCGTTGGTTCGAGTCGCCCGTGAAACGTCACAAGTTGCTGAATCCCCAACTCATTCGCCAACCCCTTTAAGGTGTCCAACTCATCTCCAGATCCAACAATTGAAATGGGCATCGGAAATCCGAGGTCAACCAACCGCCTCGCCGCTTTCAGCAAGACAGGAACCCCTTTATCGCTTACCAATCGACCGACAAAGGCAATTCCCTGCCGACTTTCCCAATCACGCTCCAATTTGAATATCGAGTCATCGTATCCGTTGTGAATGACGACGCCAGTTCCGCTAATACCGGACGTCATCGCCCTACTGTTTGCAATCCAGGGACTTCTTGATATCCACCAACGTTTGATCCGATCTACCTTACTGATTGAACCATCTTGCCTAGCAATCCAGGTATGCAGCGAATAAACAACCGGCTTTCCAATCACTAAAGTTGGCCAAAAAGAAAGTGCTGGATTGTGGTGGTACACAACGTCGGCCCACCGAGCAAGCTTTGCTTGTTCGAGAATCCCTGGCTGCCGCTTCACAATGACATCTTGGCGTTCCGGCTGATCTCCGATCGGAATCTGTGTCAGCACCACCACGTCATGACCATCGCCTATCCACTCTTTCAACAGATGCTCGGCTGTCGATTCGATGCCGCCCATCGACGGATAGAACGCATAACACACGAAAAGAATCTTCATGACACCAAACAGCACTGGTCGCGGAATTGCTTAATCCGACGATGCAATTCTTCACACGCCTCGTCAAGCCGATGTGTTTCACTCAAGCAACCTTCTTGACTTGCCAATTGACGTAGCCGCATTCGAATCAACCCTTTGCTTGGTCGCATTACGCGTCCCTTCCATCCGTGACGGTACGGTGGCGGAAGGTACGTAAACTTGACTTCCATTCCGAGTGAACTGGCCCAGTCCTGCCATTTAAACGTCAAGATGCTCCCTCGAGTTTTCAGCGCACGCCAAGGAATGCGCAGAGCGTCGGCCATGATTGCACCATGCATCGCCTCAGTGATGATCAACTTGCACGTGGTGAACTGTTCCATCAAACGATCAACTGACAGCGTCGGGTCCAAGTAGACGACACCCGCTTGCTCACAGAGCGAAACCCAATCACAAAGAATCCCACTCGAATAATGTGGCATGAAACCTACTGCTTTGGCAGAGGGATCCTTTGAGTAGTAATCGCGAATCAAGACCCCCGGATCTGTCACCGCAACATCACTGCTAACGCCTAAGGTCTTTGCCGTCAGCGGTCCGCGGACCATGACGACATTCCAATCGTCATTCAACTTCGGAGGCGGCTCGTACCCGCAACCTGCCCCCATGACAAATTTCTTCTTAGGCTCACTTGGAATCGATTCTCGCAGAATCGTTCCGATCCCAATGAACAGCGCATCCTGCGGCTCCAGTGACTGCACTGGGACACCGAGTGTTGACTCCCAAAGCCAAGAATTAAGCTGGTCACCGACATTGGTTTCTGAATGGAAATAAAGCTCCATTGACGAACCAAACCTCTTATCGCACGTTCGAAACGGTGCCGCATTCGGCACCCATTAACTCAACAAACTCGTCAGCAACGCGTTGACAAGAAACTGCATTGTCCCGCCCGATGACTGTCCCGTCAGAACAGATGACATCGACACCGTGCTCCAAAGCCGCCATGACACTGCCACTTTTCTGCCAAGTCGATTTCTTTGCCCTAGAAATCATCACATCGGAAGAGGCCATCAAGGAAGAAACAAGACTCGCATCAACTCGCCCAAAGTCTACGACTTGCCCGTCGATCAACGCTGCCTTCATAGCGTTCAAACATTTCTCGCGGTGAGGCCCACCACCACCGACAACGAAAAGCTTTAGTCGTTTTTCCGCCGCTAACTTTGTTGTGCGTTCGAGGCCTAAAAGATACGCCTCCACGTTGGAACCAAAGGACCCAAAGTGGAGCACGACAAATTCGTCGGTTGCGACCCCCGGAACGCGACTGTCGTCGCTATGTTCGACAAACGCGATATTCGAAAACAATGGCAATCGATTAACAGTCTCCACACCGATCTTGAGCAATTGCTCTTTGTGCAACTCTGAATTCGTGGTAACCACTAATTTGCACATTGAGTCGAGACGCGACAGAAGCCTTGAGACCAATCGCCGTTGCAACCAACCAACTATCTTTTTCTTCTTGGTCGGAGCGGAATCTCCGGCAAGCCATAATTCGTGAAACATCACGTTCCACCGTGCATCAAATTGCCTCGCAATTCCTATGAGATTACCTACGAAACTAAAAGGAATCCCCTTACGGTGGAATGAGTAAGGAACGAATTGGACACTTATCACATCAGGACGTTCGGTCTTCAGAAACTCAACGATTTCCTCGCTTCGCTCACGCCAATTTACCTGGCTGGAAAGCCGTAAAACTGAAACGCTCGAAGAAAGATCACTGAATTCATCAACCTGGATCTCTCGCTTTATGGGGCAACCCAGTTCGCGTTCATTCACAGCAATAGCGGCAACTTGGTGGCCCTGCCGTACTAATTCACCGGCAAGCCGACGGACATAATCCCCGACCCCGTCCTTTCCGGGATCGAGACATCCACAAAGAAACACTAAACGCATCGCAGGCCTAAAATCCCAAACACTGTGATCGCATACAATACATGCGACCCTTTTCAAACGCCTCAGCGACCGCCACTTCGCTTCACTGAGTCACCCAACCAATTCCATAACAATCGAAAAACTACTTCGCCGGAAAATTGATTGCCAATTACTCACTCAGGCCGAGAACCGATCTTCCGGGCAGGAACCCCCGCCCAAATTTCATAATCAGGAATAGATTTGCTTACAACGGCCCCAGCACCGACGATCGCGCCACGCCCCACTGTCACGCCTTTCAGCACGACCACATTGCAGCTAAGCCACGCATCCTCTCCAATTTCGATCGATGCCTCTTTAGCAGACTGATCTCTCAAAAATCTTAGGCGATCATCACCATGACCATCACCATGACCATCACCATGACCATCACTATCACCATGACCATCACCATGACCATGACCATGACCATGACCATGACCATGACCATGATCGACAAACCCACATTCAGACGCAATCAGCGCATCTGAACCAATATCAATGCCGACCCGCACATTAAACTCACATCCCGTACCAATAAATACCTTATCCCCGAGAACGACCCACCGCCCTTCCTACCAGATGCCATCAAACTTGAAGAAAACATCATTCTCAATCAGCCATTTTCCCCGCAACGGATCTGATGTGGACACGTGACGACCATTTCCTTTCCGCCCACCGACCACCGTCCCCGTCCCAACCTTCGCCCAACGTGCAACCAATGACAACGCTTTGATGCGTCATTTCCAAGGTGACAATATTGCCACAACTCGATAGGCAGTGTTAGCACGTAGTATTAATAAAACAGAACCTCAAACTTCATACCTGAGTCTTCACATTGGGCCGAAAACGGCAAAGACATGCTCGACGCGACAGAGGTTGCTAGTGAAACAATCGCCGATACTCGAGCGAATACTTCGGCGAACACTTCCGATCCCTGAGAACTCTCGCAGGAACCCCCCCGACAATAGTCATTTCCGCTACGTCTTTAGTGACAACGCTACCAGCAGCAATGACCGCGCCGCGCCCAACTCGAACTCCCGGCAAAACGGTCGCCCTTGTACCTATCCAAACGTAGTCACAAATTTCCACGGCACCCTGCATTCCCGCGAAATGATCCGAATCTGAATCATGACTCGCGGTTAGCACAACCACGTCCTCAGAAATCGAAACATTGTCACCGATTGAAACGCCACCTCGCGTATCAATTCGACAACCACGCGAGACTACCGAATTAACCCCTAGTGCAAAACCGCCCTTCGCATCAAACCGACATTTCAAATGAACTGCCGCTCCATTGGCGATTTGAAAATCCATCAAAAACCGGTAGCCGGATAGCCGAATCAAGTGTGAGGGAACAGAATTCAACCAAGTATTGCAAAAGTACAAACGAAATTCTGATAGAACTACTCGAAGCTTCATTTTCCCTGACGCCCGTTAGCCGAAAGCACACGGCTCACCTTGTAGACAAAAGCGATTGCATCGCACTTCTTGCATTGCGAATTCTTTTGTGCCAAAGAATTGCATTCTTCACTCCAAGCACCCGCGCAATCTTTTTTAGGGACTGGGGCTGAACGACCTCTTCAGGCGAAACCCCAGTTCGAGCGATAGCAGAGAGAGCCTGATGTGCCAACTCAGGATAAAGTGGATAAAACCGGGATAGGAAACTGCAATAGCATGATGCAATTGCTTTTTCCGAATCAGGCAAATCCAGTTTACGCAACACTTCCTCAACAGTGCTGCAATAACGCAGAAAAGACTCTGCTTTCTTTCTGCTCACGCCGCTACTCACGCTTGAGTCAACGCCGATCCTATAAAACGCAAGTGGACGAGCTATCGCAACCACCTGCGATGCATGTGAAAGCACACGGCAATACATCTCAGAATCTTGACACATCGCCAAATCAGAATTCCACCCACCACATTTTTCGTAGATTGCTTTCGAAGCCAACCAAGAGGTTGTATTTCCGAAGGTTGTTTGCAAATCACTCCCAGCTGTCATTTCCTTAGAAATGGTCCCAAGAAGCCACTGAACCAAGAAGTTCGGACCGTCTAATGAAAAAACATTGCCCCCCGACAATTCAGGTCCGGTTTGGTCAATACAAGCGGTGAGTTCAAGCTGGCACGTACTGACTCGCGTAGGATCATAATCTAAACACTTCAGCTGCAGTGAAATCTTATTCGATCTTAACGCGTCATCGGCATCAAGAAATTGAACCCATTCGCCCGACGCAAACGACAAACCTCGATTTCGAGCAACACAGCCCCCGCAGTTCTCTTGCCGCTCCACACGAACTCGACCTGAGAATCCTTCAACAACACCTAAACTGCCATCTGTAGACCCGTCGTCAACTACAATGACTTCGCAGTTCGGATAGTCCTGTGATAACGCGCTCTCAAGCGTTTTGCCGATGTAACGCTCGGCATTAAAACACGGAATGACGATGGAAACGAGTGGAAGACTCATTTAGATAAAACGCTCTCCATCCTAAACATTCAACAATTCCCCGCTGCAACCTGCTGTCCGCTTCTGGACAATTTCGATTTCAACTTTCCAAACACAGGGAAGCGAACTCGAAACTCAGTACTCATCCCCGTAAGTGAGTACCTGCCAGCATACCCTTGAAGCAAACGCAGGTATTCTTCAGCGCCAGCCCGATCCCCACTCTTTGCCAAACCAGCCGCACGATCCGACAGCCTCCGAATCAATGCAGCAGAAGGTGGTCGTAAAAGCAAAGCAGCGGGACCAATACGGTCCAATGGATCTTCGAACCCACTCAAACAGGTCGCATGACAATAGGCTGCGAAATCAGAAAACATCCACTGACCAAGACTCTTTCGTGGACTGGAGGAAACGGAATTCGCTTGGGCAAAACGCTCGTACAATACCTCTTTACAGTTCCCAAGATTGGAAACTCTGCTCAACCGACACCACAAATCGCGATCTTGTGCAAAACGGAAAAATGGCCGGTAACCTCCAACTTCCTCATAAGCACTACGCCGAAACATCACTTCGCCGTGCGTAAAGAAGTTCCTGTCAACCAGTTTTTGAGTAGCGTTTGCAGGTACAACTGATTTCAGATCAACGTACCCCATCTCGCCGGGCCCCCAGTCTCTTACGTAACAACCGACCATCCCCAGATTCCCATCTGCGTCCAAAGCATCAACTTGCTTAGTAATCCGCATGGATTTAGAGACATCGCCAGCCCCATGAATCGCAACATACTCTGACGATGACGTTGCGATTGTCCGGCAAAGTTGATTTGTAAACCCTAGATTGGCCCCGGTCCTAACCTCGCATCGCTCATCGGCAGCGCTGCGTAAAGCATCGAGGGTGCCATCAGAGGACCCATCATCAACAAGAATGATCTTTAAATCCTGGTAGTCTTGAAGCAGCAAACTACTGACCGATCGTTCAACGGATTCCTCGCGATTGTAGAAGATTGAAATGACAGTAACTTTAGCCATCCTAGTTCAACCCCGCCTTCACTCTGCCTTTTTCCGAAGCTGATTAATAACCGCCCTTGGATGCGGTAGCCAACCCACACCCACCCCGATTACACCAGTTGCGACCAGCATTAGTAACTTCACGCTCGTCCCCACGACCAGACTCGGGGTCCACAATATGGACAGCAACACGCCTGCGACGCACATCGGCACAACCAAAAGGATTGGTCGAATCGTCAGCCCCCAGATATCTGCAGGTGAAACAGGCATTCCTCTCAACGCATATACAAAGGCCGGATGCCGCATTGCTACGCATGCGATGCTGTATGAAGCTGCAACCCCGCACACTCCCCAAATACTTCCGATCAAGAAACTAACTACATAGATTGGAGCAACGACCATTGCTATTTTTCGTTGTCGATCAGGACGACCGTGTGTGGCACAAACCCAACTCCCGGAGATATTGGTCATTGAGACAAACGCCCCCGGTGACAAAAACCAAAATACCCAGACAGCATCCTTCCACTGATCACCAAGCACGATTGCAACCACCTCTGGTGCAGCAGCAATTGCAAACCCGATTGCAAGACTCGCCATTGACGTCACCAACTTAGCTTGACGAATGAACAATCGCTTAAACGCGTCCGGTTCACCTGTCAAACGACTGAGCGACGGTATCGTCACAGAGCTTATAGGAGAAAGAATTTGCCGAGACGGCATTAGCAGAAGCATGTACGCCCGAGAATAAATCCCCAATGCACTCGGTGATGTTGTAAGGCCCAGAATAAAAGTATCTGCGTTCCTACTGACATAGTTGAGCGCTGCAGCTCCCATCATGTTCCCACCGAATTTCACCATCGGCATGACACCAGTTCCACGACGCGGCAATCCTGGCAACCACCGTATAACTCCCCAGCAACCAAGCGTTGAAACAAGCGAACCAACCAGAGTCGTAGCAAGAATGGCCCAGTACGACCCCGTCGCATAAGCGATCAGAATGGCAACAACAACACCGAGGACACGTCCAATGATTTCGATCGATGCCAACGCGCCGAACATCATTTGCCTAGTCGCCAACGCTCGGTGCTGAACTCCCAGACCGGAAATCAAAAAATTTGACGCCGTCACACAAGTAATTAAGACCAGCCTGGAATCGCCGTATATCCATGCAACCAACGGCGAACAAGCAACCCCGATCGCAGTCAAGCCGAGGCTAATAGCCGTATTCAACCAGAAGAGGACGGACACTTGAGAATGCGTAATATCTTCTCGCTGAACTGTTGCCATCGACAGGCCGCCATCACGAAAAACTCCCAAGATCCCAGTCATAACCGCGACCATTGCGACTAAACCAAAATCTTCGGGGCTTAGCAGCCGCGCTAGCACCATCATGGATCCCATCGAAAGCACAAACAATATTGCTTGCGATGCAATCGTAATGACGCCACCTCGAGCCGACCGAACATCCAGTCCTTTACTTAGATGCTGAGTCTCAAAAAGCCGATCTCGCGCATTAGGAGAAATTGATGCCAAGTTAGTTAACCTTGAGTTTCCGATGACTTTGTCCTGACAACTTTCGCAGGTATTCCCGCGACAGTTTCACCTGGTGCCACGTCTCGCAACACAAGTGAGCATGCACCGATGACCGCGCCGTCTCCGATTGTAATGCCACCGATGATCACCGAATTGCAATAGATCCGAACGTTCTTACCAATCACAGGATATTCCGGTTCTGCCCCTGCTTTTCCGTGACTTCCAAGAGTTACATGCTGCCAAATCATGGTTCCCGCACCAACAGTGACCCCATCACCAATCACAATTCCAAGTGGGTGAGGAAAAAAGACAGATTCAGCGAGTACAGCACTACCGGAGATTTCACACCCGTTCACGGTACGCATCAAGAATTTCGCGATTAAACGCACCTTTCTTGCCTTCCAACCATCTCGGCCATGGTTTGAGGACAGCAAACGGTGGTAGTACTTGAGATGCGTGCGGCTGTCGAAAAGCTTATGCAGAAAAGCCAAGTTTATACCGTATGATTATCGCAGCTGATGAGTAACCTCATCTCTGACCTATGTTGAGTGAGTCAACCGAACTCCCAATGCTCTAGCCTTTTCGGGAAAACCAGAATAGCCACGAAAGAGCTGCCAACTGTCATGAATATGCGTAGGACCACGGGCGATTAGTCCTGCGAGAGCAAGTGCGGCACCTGCACGCAAGTCAAGTGCGCGGACCGCCGCGCCTGTCAACTGCTTCCCGCCGTTGATACGCAACATGTTGCCAGTAACAGTATAGTCGGCTCCCATTTTCGCCAATTCTTCTGCGTAGCCATAGCGACCAGGGAAACGCAAATCGATAAATCGGGATTCTCCCTTAGCCTGCAAACCATAAACAGCCAAGATAGGTTGCATATCCGAATTGATACCAGGATAGGGGCCGGTACTTAATTCAAGCGGATAACAGTTTCCCCCACGCACCACCATCGAATTCTCTCCTCGGAACATCTTCGCGCCACTTTCACGAAGATAAATCAATGGAACTTCGAGATGCTCGAATGGAAAATCATGAATTTCGATTTCCCCATCAGTCAACACGGCAGCTATGACCCAGGTCAACGCCTCGACATTATCCGGTATCACCCGGTGTTTTGTACCAGAGAGGTCTGCCTCACCTTGAATTTCAATTCGTTCCTGGCCAAAAACTTCGATCTGCGCTCCCATGGATCTCAACATGCTGATCAAATCGATGATTTCGGGACGAATGTGTGGATTCCAAATTCTCGTTGTGCCTTTAGCCAACGCTCCACAAAGCAATGCATTCTCGGTCGCACCTGTTGAACGGATGGGCAGGTGAATATCCGCCCCGATCAGTCCACCCTCACACACCGCTTCAAGGCTATCACCGTGATCGATTACACGCGCACCAAGCGTCTCCAAAACCATGACATGCAAGTCATATGCTCTTTGCCCTGCCGAGGCACCAATCTGGCAACCTCCCGGCAACGGTACATGGCCCGCCCCGGTCCGAGCAACAAGCGCACCTAGAATCAGCAGGGTGTTGCGAATCGAACGACGATTCCAATTCAACACTGAAGGTGGTGCAGTCGCTTCCTTAATCGTGATTGATGACTCGGTTACCGTGCATTCTTTACCTAACGCTCGAAGCATTTCGACATGTAGTTGCGCATCCAACAAGCTGCTGGGGTAGTTGAAGAGCTGAATTTCGTCAGCAGTCAACAAACTCGCCGCAAGCAGCCGCAACGCTGAGTTCTTCGCTCCGCTTACGGTTACTTCGCCATAAAGCTTGGACGGAAAAACCGTTAAGACATCACTATTTTCGGTTTCGGACGAACTCGCAACTTCGCTTGACATTGTCTGTACAACCATCATTGGCAATCCTGTGATGCGTGCAATTGCACTGGAACTTGGTGCGCTGGCAATGTTGCGCAGTCTTCGCCGACGTAGCGAACTTCACAAAGAAGGTCACAATCAAATGTTTCCATTGCCTTCTCACGAATCAGACGTATCAACCGAAGTGTATCGACAGCCGTCGCGTTTCCTCGATTGACAATAAAGTTTG
Organism: Rhodopirellula sp. MGV; assembly: GCF_002251265.1. Classification (NCBI taxonomy): domain Bacteria; kingdom Pseudomonadati; phylum Planctomycetota; class Planctomycetia; order Pirellulales; family Pirellulaceae; genus Rhodopirellula; species Rhodopirellula sp. MGV. Next base: position 42,422 of record NZ_NPDI01000045.1, read on the forward strand.
CATGTGCGGGTGAGATCTGGGCATCACCAATCTGAAAGCCTTTTAAACCACACTTCTCGATCACAGCGCCCGGTGGACCGTACTTTTCGTACATTTTAGGATCGCTTACAAAAACGCTGCCGCAGTTCGGTTGCTTGAGCGGAAACTTCAACCGACGTGATCGTAAAATTGAACGCATCTGTGAACGTATTTCGCTTGGATCGCCAGGCTGAAATACGAGTCGTGCCTCGGCTACAACAAGTGACCGTGCTTGAATCTCTGATTTGCGATAACTGAACTGACAATCGTCTTGAGTTAGTCGGATACGCGTCCCATGCCGGTCAAGGCAATCAACATGAACCACATTGGCCCCGATCGATTTCCGCATGCTGCCACCATTCATGCAGATCAAACCACCAATCGTGCCAGGTATTCCTACGATATGCTCTGCACCTGCCAAACCTTCTTGCATCAATCGTCGTGCTAGACTTGGTACCCAATGCCCACCTTGGACAACGATCTGATCTCCCTCACGGCGAAATCCTGCAAGATTATCTGCGATAACAACGACGACGCCACGAAGTCCGCTATCAGAGAAAAGCAGATTGCTCGAATGCCCAACAGCAATCCAGTTAGTTTCAGAACGATCCAGAAGGCTGATCAGCGATGCAAGCTCATCTACCGATTGCGGCCGTACCAGAAAGTCAACCGGACCACCGATGCGCCACCGGCTGATCTTGGACATATAAACATTGCGATCAACCGCACCAGGAAGAAGCCCATCGAGCTTTTCGCCTAAATCAACCATTGATATTGACATCTTGTGGTATCAAACACGAGATCGCTGGCGCATAGAGATCGTCACGCCCTGGCCGCTGGCGAATCTACACCAACTAGCCGAAAAACAATTACTGCTACCTGGCAGATCGCTCACGAAACGATCAGCACTGCCAGAGCCCTAGCAGGCGCCTTCGCGGAAGAGGGCGGTCTTGATGGTTCGCCAGAGGATGAAAACATCTAAACTCAGCGACCAATTATGAAGGTAGAAACGGTCGAAAAAGACACGTGCTTCATAAGAAGTATTGTTCCGCCCTGACACCTGCCACAAACCCGTGATCCCCGGCCGCACCATCTGATACAGCTCGAACACCTCGGGATAATTTTGAATGTACTCGCGGTCATAATCACCGCTATCCACAATCGGTCGCGGACCCACCAGACTCATCTCGCCCATCATCACATTCCAGAGCTGGGGCAATTCATCCAGGCTGGTCTTCCGCAAAAACTGACCGATCTTGGTGACACGCGGATCCTTTCGCAACTTGTGGGTTGCCTCCCACTCCTTCATCGCTTCCGGATTCTCGTCTAAGTACTTCTTTAACTTCTTATCCGCATCCATCACCATACTGCGAAATTTCAACGCATAAAACGGGATGCGGAAACGACCGACTCGGGTCTGCTTGTAAAAAATCGGCCCGGGATCACAGATCTTGATCACCACGCCGATCGCAGCCAACAGTGGCACCCACAACGGCAACGTTCCGAGCACCAAAACCATTTCCACAAAACGCTTCGCGACCAAAGCCTTGGGGCAGGTCAGGGCGGTGTGGCAATGCAATTCGATCGCGTTGTCTTTCTCGGCAAGCCTGGCCCGAATGGTCGGGTGCTGGTTCGCTTGCATCGGCAGCATCACGTGCGGAATACCATGAAACGCACGGAAGTTTCGCAAGCAATCGCTGCTGCTATCGGCAATCGCGACGCGACACGCGCCGGTACGGAACAAGATCGACTCCAGGTCATTGACCGATCCCAACCAACGACTGCGTTCTCGCAACTGGCGTGCAACCGGATTGAACCGCGAACGTGACTCATCGCGAAGCGCCGCAACCTGCGACGCCTCGGCTTTCCATTCCGACTTTTCCAACTGAGTCAAATTCGGACCGGACGATCCGCCGATGCTTGCGTCATCACCCGAATTCTCAATCGTAAACATCAGGTAACGATTCGGATCGAATACGATCCCGGCAGGACGCAAACCTTCGTGGCGCGAGCGTTCGAGCCGTGTGAACAATCGCTTGGCGTCTTCGCCGTTGCCGACAATCACAACCGGCTGGGCCCACCAATCGAATCCAGAGAACAGCCGACGCGCGAATGGACGCACCGCTGCGAGTGAGAAGAACAAGGTGCCTGAGAAGGCGACCCAGGCTGCCCACGGATAATTTGCCAAGGTATGACGCAAGGCGAGCGCAAACCCCACGGCCGCGGTCCCGACCATCCAGGTCCGAATGATTGAACCGAATTCACTGGCGTAGCTGACGCCGCACGCCGGATACAGCCCATGCAGATACTGCATCCAGACCACCAACGCGATCGCACCGCCGACGAACAATGGCGAAATCGCTTCGCCATTGAAGTAGCTGATCACCACCACCGACGCGACGGCCAAAAACGCTGCGGCGACATCAAACAGAATCAAGGGCAGCGAGGTTTGCAAATCCAACCACGCCTGACGCCGACCGAGTCGAAGCGCGGCGCCCGGCTCGAACGGCTTTTGCGACGACGACGGCGGACTGACCGGAACGGCGTCGGTTACTTCGCCGCTTCCGGAGACTGCACCCAACGGAACGCTGCCAAGCTCGGTCTGATTCTCAAGTATTGTGCTCATTGCTTTGCCTTCCGTGCTCTCTGCTGACGAATGGTGTTTCATTGAACGATCAATAACAATTCGCCCAAAGGACAGGAGTTCTCGGCAAAGCCAACGCGGCATTGCCTGGGAACCCGATCGACAGGTAGCGCCGGCCATTCACCGTGCCACAAGCCTGCTCGCTGGTCACTTGCCTTTCACAGCGACAAAGTCGCTGTGAACAACGGAGACTGCCCCAGCACATAGCAGACCGTTGATTTGATTCGTTGCGTTGATTGCTGACCAAGGTTTGATTGCAATCGTGTAATGAATGAGAGAAAGCCGATGAGAGGGACTCGTCGCCTCGTCCAGTACGTTGCTGGAGAGGACTCGCCGCCTCGTCCACTACGTTGCTGGAGGGGACTCGTCGCCTCGTCCACTACGGTTTGGGGAGCAGGACTTGTTGCCTCGTCCATTACGGTTTTGCTCATTACCGGTTATCTCGGCAACGGAGCGATTTGGCCGACGCTGAGACCACTCGGCAATCAGGAACGCTACTTTCGCGGAGCGAAAGGCGACACTGGCTACTTGCGATCCAGCGTGACAGGGTGTGCCGCTTCCGCGACATCCGAAGCGTGCTTTGCATGGCCGTTCACTTTCCCATTGACGACACGACTGCTGGTCGCAGCTCGCGCCGATCGGATCGGACGGTCTTCGTCCTGCCCATCGGCATCCGCTTCGTAGTAGCGTCGATAGGTGCTGACGTAGCCGTACTCTTTCTTTGAGTAGTAGTTGTAGCCGGTGTATCCATAGCCACGACGGGACGCTCGACCGTTGACAATCACCGCTTCGGCTGGCGTCGATTGTTCACGCAGGATATCGGCAGCACGTTCGACCAAAGTGCGGTTATTCTTCTCGATTCGCACGCCCATCAAGACACAGTCAACGTGCAATGCGATAATGGCTGGATCGGCCACCGCAAGCACTGGTGGTGCGTCGAAGAACACCAGATCACAACCTTCGCGAACGTTCTCGATAAACTCCAAGAACCGATCCGACTCAAGCAACTCGGAAGGACTGCTCGTCCGTGAACCGGATGGACAGATCACGAGGTTTTCTTGCTCGGTGTGATGCAAGCACTCCATCAGTGTCGCGTCACCGTGCAGGTAGTCCGACAAGCCAGGGCCACGCTCAACACCGAAGCGACTGGCGATCGTTGGTCGACGCATGTCTGCATCAACCAACAGGACACGCTTTCCGGTCTGCGCCATCGACACCGCCAAGTTGGCGATGGTCGTTGACTTACCATCCGCGGGACTTGGGCTGGTGATCATAAAGATCTTTTTCGACTGACGCTTTGCCATAAACAACAACGTCGTGCGAAGCACACGGAAGGTTTCGGCATCGATCCCACGCGGCTGATGGAACGTGGTGATCATCGGCGAGATTTTCGATCCCACCTTGGCTTGCTTGGCGAGCTTTGATTCGACCATCTGAGGAAGGTGGGCAATGATCGATGCGCCGGCTGCCTTTTCGACTTCGCCAGGATTCTTGAAGGTGCGATCGATCAACTCGGCGAGCACCGCGAGGGCCAAACCAAGCATTCCGCCAGCCATCAGCCCCGCCATCGCGATCTTCGATTTAGACGGCCAGATCGGGAATCGAGCCGGCACAGGCTGAACCAGCAGGTCAGTCGCGAACCCCGAATAATCGTTGGTCAAATTCAGCTCTTGCAAACGCTTAAAAACCTCGTCGTAGCGGGCCTGAGCCCGCTCGAGATTGGCTTTCAGCGACGTCCCTTCGAGCATGCTGAGCTCGACTTCTTTGGCGACCTTCGCTTCCTGCTCGGACTGGGCGACCAACTCTTCTTCACGTTTCTTCAGTCCGGCAATATCGCCTTTCAAGACTGAATAGTATGTCTTTAAAATTTCTGACGGCGGAACGTCAAACACTCGCCCAGCCTCAACCGTTTCGACGATCTCCTCTCCAGCGTCTTTCTCGCTGCCAGCACGGAAGTTATCGACGTATTTCCGCAGATTGACAATTTCCGAATCAAGCGACCGAACGCTGGGGTGACTGTCACCAAATGTCGCACGCATGACATCCCGGCGGGTGGTCAGCGCCATCAAGCGGCGAAATTCCTCTTGCTGTGCCTGGCGTTCAAGAGCCAATGCCATTCGCTCTTCTTCGGTCAGGGCCTTTTCTTCGACCTTGCTGCGGCCTTCGGCAAAGTCCATAAACATCTGCAAACGAGAGATGTCTTCCTTCGATAGGAGCGTTGCCAACTGGGCGTCGGTCAGCTCTTCGGGACGCTGACCTTTGACAGAACTGGAAATTTTCTGGCGACGTGTTTCGATTTCGGCAATCGTACGGCGAATCGTGTTCAGCTCTGCTTCGATCGCTGTCAGACGGTCACGCTGTATGTTACCGCCGCTGAGCACCAAAGCAGGCACAGAAGCTACAAAATCCCGATACGCCTTATCAGCCGCTCGAAGCTCTTCTTCATTTTTTGCCTGTGCATTGGCAATCAACTCAGCCGCTTCCGAACCGACGCTTTGCGAGCGGGTTTCGACGTAGTCAAAATAGGTTTCGAAAACTGCTTCCAGAACTTTTGCAGCGACCTCGGGATTACCATCCTGATAGGTCGCGCGCAAGATACTTGCCTCGCCGTCCTTACCAACAGAGAGCTTACCTGCAATTTCGCCTGCGGACTTGCCCAGATCGTGCTCATCAGCAGCTTGGCCTAACACCTTTGGGCTAGTCATCAACGCGATGTGGGTTGACAAAATTTTGTCTTGGATGGTGACCGCGTTATCGCTTGCTTCGCGGACACCGGTGGTCGCCAGCTGGCTGGATCGCTGGCCGACCAAAACGGCGAGACTGGATTGATAGACTGGCTTTTGCTTGACGTAGAAGATCGTCGCCAAGGTTGCACCGACCAAAAGGCCAAGTGCGATCAAGTGGTACCGGCGGCGCAAGATGCCGACCACATCGATGTCAAACTCCATTCCGTCGCTTTGTGCTTCGTCAGAGTGTGAACTCATTCGTTTATCGATCCTGCAAGAGGCGAGTCTGCCATTGCCGCGAACATCGAGCGATTGACGCGATGCCGCGTGCTGGCGAGCGCGACGTCTTTCGGGCTGCCTGGCGACTTCAAATGGGCGAAATAGAACACAACTGCAAACGGGTTGCTGGCGAAGCTTCGATGCTTCCGCCAAGTACTGCACGCCGAGAGTTTAATTCGAAGCAAGGTTTAAGCAGAAGCTATGTTCTGTCAGCAATGACGGATTCGGCGACAGTTGACGAAACCTGAACCGCGGTTCGCCTGGAACCGCTCACCAACCAAACACGCTTTCCAAACGCGTGTCTGTCAACACAGTGACGTCACCGTTGTATTGCCCTGATCGCTAATACTTGATCGCGATTAATCGCTAATGAAGCGATCGTTAAGCAATGGTTTAATAAGTGGCGCGTGTTTGATGGCGCCGATCGGCAAGGTGCTGGTGGCGCGGACTTCGTCCACTTGGGTGACACGCAACACCCACATGGCTGTGCGTCCCCTTTGACCAGCGACGTTCTCAAGTTACCCAACGCGAAACCCGAATCAACGATCCGCAGAAGGGTTTCTGAAGGTTCACTACTAAGGGGTTCCTGCACCACATTGCATCTGGCTATGGCTGCCTTTGTTCTGATTGGTGTTCGCTAAATCCCCACAAATCTCAACCGAACACTTCGGTAATTCACCCCATGCATGCGGGAGCTTTGAAATCAATAGGCTTTCTCGTGAATCTTTTGTGGGGCGAGTGACTACAAATGCGATGACAGCCGCTGACACTCGATTGAGCACGTAAAAAACGGTGCGAATTCGCAGCGATCAAATGAGCGACAACACAGCATCATTCAGGTGGTTACAAACCCGCCACGCTGGTTTGCAACGCTCCAGTTGATGTGATTGATTTGGAAACATCCCGCGAGGCGGACCCATGACGCAATGCAAGATCAGCAGCCATTAGCAGAGCCTCGCGACCGCACAACGAACGCAACCAATGAATCGCAATGCAATCGCCGGGGCCTAGCCTTAAGCGATTTCCGTTTCTGCATGAGTCGCATGGCGCTGTCAGACGTAGTGGATGAGGCAACGAATCCCTGCCTGGTGGTTTCGTTTCGCAATTCACCTAGCCGCACGCGATCGCGTATCGGCTGATGGACGCGGGCGAAACCGACGCTAGCGCGTATCGGCTGATGCTGACGAGGCGACGAATCCCTGCGTGGGGCCGCCTGTGCTGGAGTCTAGCCTTTAGGCGATTTCCGTTTTCGCACGAGTCGCATGGCGCTGCCATACGTAGTGGATGAGGCGACGAGTCCCTGCCCGGTGGTTTCGTTCGGCTATTCACCAAACCACCAAACACACCCAACAC
>NZ_NPDI01000046.1:0-83114 GCF_002251265.1 Rhodopirellula sp. MGV
CATTCACGCTGCGCTAATGGCAACGGTCTCCGCGAACAATTGAAAACAGAGTGTTCGAATTGCGAGGCGACCAGAGCAGCTCGGGCCGATCAATCGCGAACCACAACTTCCGTGCCGAACAGTATTGTGTCAGGTACCTTTTTTTGAACCAAAGTTGCCCATTCCCCCAAAAAGGTGTCTGACACCTTTTAGTAGATATAGGAAAGGCCGAAGTGGAGACCTTGGACGTAGACCGTGTCTTTGCGGAAGACGACCGAGGGACGGTTGGTGGTGTCGGACAGGTCGGTGCCGAGCTGGGGATCGATCACGCCCGAAGGACGCAGGGCTTCGGTCATCGCGATGATGTGGTAACCGAAGGTCACATCGAAGGACGGGAAGCGTTGCCAGCCGAGGGTGAAGTCGAGCTCCGGTACCCAGCCGAACGTGTTGTCATCGTGCACGCCAGCGTTGCTCTCGCGGACCAACAATCCGTTGGGCTGCGTTGCCGTATCGCCGTCGATACTGATCACTTGGTTGCCCGAAAGATCGACGCGTCGACGGGTGTTCCCGAACGCCGCTTTGGCAAGTGAACTGAACGACCAGCATCCCTCGCGGTAGAAACTGCTGACGCCGATTTGGGCACCGTGAAAATCGTTCTGAATTCCAAACGAATCCTGAAGTGAAATCATTGCTCCCGCGTCGACACCGTCCAGCGAAGTCGAGCGACTCGAGATGCTTAAGTTCTCCTCGACACGCATGTATTGATAGCCGTACAACAGGTCGACTGTCGCACCTTGGCTCTTGTACCACAGCTGGCGGATCGAAACGTCGCCACCAAAAATCTGGCTGTCGGCATGTACTTTGACCTCGCCGGACGCGACACCAGGTTCGGCGATCACTTGGAAGCCTTGCTCGTCGAATTCGACATCAAAGAATGGACGGCCGAAGGTCCCGGTCAGCGAATCGTTCGTCGTGAAGTCATACGTCTCTTCACCGGCAAACCAAAGCCGACCGACAACGCTGCGGTCCTTGTAAGGATCCAGCCACATGCCCAGCGTCAGGCGTCCGCCGGTGGTCATCTCGTCGAAGACCTTTTCGGCTCCCGACAAGACTTGAAAGTTGCCGTCCAATTGGTCGGTCGTAACCAATGGCGGCAGGTGATCGCCGTTGCGGAACATCAGCATGACTTCGACCGAACCGAACCAGTCGTCGCCGATGCATGGTGCACATCCCATCGAGTCACAGCCGATCGTATCGCAGCCGCCCAGGTCGTACCCGGTATGATCGCCGTAGTCGTCGTAGGTCGGTTCGCTATAGATCACCTCGCCCTGATAGGCTGGTGACGCCATGGTCGAGTTCGCTTGACAGGATTTGCAAGAACAAGTCTCGACATGCGACGTGGTTCCGGGTTGCACAATGGCATGCCGGACCGCGTGCTGCTTGGGGCGTTTTGCCAGCTTCGCACTCGTCTGTGTTACAGCACGTTGGGCTGGTTGAACCGCATCTAGCTGCTCGTACCCAACCTGTTGCAACTGCGACGATTCGTTTTGTTGTGTGACGGTGGCTTCAGACAACACGACGGGCAGAGGGATGTCCTGCCGTTCGGTTTCGACAGGGCTCTGCGGCTCGATGGTTGGCGCCGGGACCAACTTGGCAACCGAGGTTTGTGTCAAGCGTTTTGCCGTCGGCTTTTGAACCGTTGCTGCTTGACCGTCGTTGATGGTTGGCGATTGATAGACCTCGCGGTCCGGTAGTCGTTTCCGGATCAGCCCATCAGCGGCTGCGGTGCTCGTCATGGCAAACAAGCAGCTGCCTGCAAGCACGGCCTGTAAGTAACGATATCCAGTAGCGTCGTATTTCATTGGCTCGCAATCGTTGCGTCGAATCCCTTCTGGTCAAACGTGGCGTCGCGAAAAAACGACGACGGACCGTCTGCCATGCTGTTCTTCGACATTGCCGAATGTTCCGCTTAAGGGAAATTGGCAAAGTTTGCGGGCTGGGGCGGTGATGCCGGTTGCCGCAGCGCCGGAAACCTGAGTTTCACGCGCGGCGGATTCGAAAGCTACACGTAACGGACTTTGCCGCTGCCGAACGTGATTTTGCCAATCGGCATGGCGTCGATGCCGATTGCGGCGAGTCGTGACTGGATGCTTGGCGCATAAAAGTCGCTGACGACCATGGCCATGCCGATGCCCATGTTAAAGACGCGTCGCATTTCGCCGACGTCGACGTTGCCGGTTGATTGCAAGAATTGGAAGATCGCCGGGATGTCCCAAGACTTGGCATCGATTTCCGCGTCCAGTTCCGGAGGCAGGATCCGATCCAAGTTTTCTTCGATGCCGCCGCCGGTGATGTGCGCGAGGCCATGGATGACCTGTTTAACGCGGTAGTGGTTTTGAACGGCACGGATCGCGGAGACATAAATTCGCGTGGGGACCATGCAGGCTTCGGCGAGCGTTTTTCCGCCCAACTCGGCTGGCTTGTCCGACCAGTCCAGCTCCGCGTCGGCGATGATTTTGCGCACCAGCGAGAAACCGTTGCTGTGCAGGCCACTGGCACCGATCCCGAGAACGACGTCGCCTTCACCGATCATCTTGCCGTTGATGATTTTCTTTTTCTCGACGACGCCGACTGCAAAGCCGGCGAGGTCGTAGTCGTCGGTGCCGTACATATCGGGCATGATCGCGGTTTCGCCACCGAGCAGCGCCATGTCGCCTTCGACGCAACCGTCGCTGATTCCACGGACGACCTTTTCCAGTCGCTCGGGATCGTCTTTGCCCATCGCGATGTAGTCCAAGAAGAACAGCGGTTCGGCGCCTGTGCACATCAAGTCGTTGACGCACATGCCGACCAAATCGATCCCGACGGTGTGGTGCGTACCGGTCTGTTGGGCGATCTTCAGTTTCGTGCCGACGCCGTCGGTTCCGCTGACGAGGACGGGTTCGTCATAATTGCGTGCGAACAGCTTGCCAGCGAAGTCCAGCTGGAATAATCCCGCGAACCCGCCATCGCTGGGGATAACCCGGGGGCTGAAAGTTCGATGCATCAATTGGGGGAGTCGACGCATGGATTCGGCATAAACGTCCAGGTCGACGCCGGCATCTTTGTAGGTCGCAGCCATGTAGCGAATTCGTTGATGGGGAGGCTTAGCAAGCAAAGTGTGCAGTTTGACATCGAACGCCAAAATTCGGTAGCCGTCTGGCCCACAAGCCGCCATTAAACGGGGCTAGTGCAGAAGGTTGGTACCGGCAGGTGACAGATGGCCACACGGGTGGCTGTCGATGCGGTCAAATTGTCAATGGAACGGTAAACTCTTACAGTAAATTAGCTTTCGCTGGGGGGATCACACCCTGCATCGGTTGCAACCCACAGCCCTTCACTGACCCGTAGGTGAGGTTTCTTCGTCAATGTGTCGCCAATAGTTACCGCAGTTTCCGATACTCGTCCTGTTTACGACTCTCGGCGTTGTCGTTGAGTGAAATAGGTTAGCCGAGTGGTAGGGTTTTGGGCAGTCGCCGTGCTCCGCCTGGGCATCGGTGAGTTCGAAGCACTGCGGCAGACTTAGCAAACATTGGGATTGAAGGAGACCCCCACAACATGCTTATGCGACAACCTACCGGAAACCTCCAATTCACCTATCAGCCGCCTTTCGGGGCCACGGTTCAAGACGGCGGCGTCCAGTTTTCGGTTTTTAGCCGTTCTGCGACGGCGATGCGTTTGTTGCTGTACAACAAAGTCACCGATCCGGAACCGGCGGACGTCATCGAATTTGATCGTGACACCGATCGCTGGGGCGACGTGTGGAGTTTGTCTGTCAACGGCTTGGAACCGGGGCAGTTGTATCATTTTCAAGCCAGTGGACCTTGGGATCCCGAGAAGGGCCAGCGATTCGATTCGGCGGCACGGCTGATTGATCCGTATGCACAAGCGCTTGCCGGGACTTTCCAACGCGGCGACGACGGTGTGGTGCGTCCGCCCAAGTGTGTTGTCGTCAAAGACGATTTTGATTGGGAAGACGATCGACACGTCCGCCGCGATCTGAGCGAGTCGATCATTTACGAAATGCACGTGCGCGGCTTCACGCGTAGTCGCACGGCGAAGATCAAACACCCGGGAACTTACTTGGGCGTGATCGAAAAAATTCCTTACCTGAAAGAACTCGGCGTGACGGCGGTCGAGTTAATGCCGGTCAACGAGTTCCCCATTCTGGATATCTGGGGCAATACGCCTGAACGTCCGAATTACTGGGGCTATGACCCGATGGCGTTTTTCTCGCCACACCGGGGCTACGCGCACGACAAGCGTCCTGGGGCGCAGGTCAATGAATTCAAAACGATGGTTAAGGCGCTCCATGCGGCTGGCATCGAAGTCATCTTGGATGTGGTATTCAACCACACTTGTGAAGGCAACGAGAATGGACCAACGCTTTCGTTCAAGGGCCTGGAAAACCAAGTTTATTACATCCTGAGCGAAGGCAAGCACTTCTCCAACTACAGCGGTTGTGGCAACACGATCAACGGCAACCACCCCGTTGTTCGTGAGATGATTTTCCACTGCTTGCGACACTGGGTGCACAACTATCACATCGACGGTTTCCGCTTTGACCTCGCCAGTATTCTGTCGCGTGACCGCAGCGGTAACTTGATCCCCAACCCACCGATGGTTGAGTTGATTGCCGAAGACCCATTGTTGGCTGATACCAAAATTATCGCCGAAGCATGGGATGCCGCTGGTGCTTACCAAGTCGGTTCGTTCGGCAACCACCGCTGGGCCGAATGGAACGGGCGTTACCGCGATGACGTGCGTGGTTTTTGGCGTGGCGATGGCGGGACCTTGGGAGCACTCGCGACCCGCTTGGCCGGAAGCAGTGACTTGTACGAGCACGCCGGACGTCCGCCGTTTTGCAGTATCAACTTCATCACCAGTCACGACGGTTTCACGCTAAGCGACCTTGTCTCGTACAAGGACAAGCACAACTTGGCCAACGGCGAAGACAATCGCGACGGTGACAACCACAACATCAGCGACAACTATGGCGTCGAAGGCCCAACGCGTCGCAAGGGTGTCAATACGATTCGTGCCCGTCAGGTGCGAAACATGTTGGCCACGTTGTTGCTTTCGCAAGGCGTGCCGATGCTGGTCAGCGGCGATGAAGTTCGTCGCACGCAGCGCGGCAACAACAATGCCTACTGCCAAGACAACGACATTAGTTGGTTCGATTGGCGGATGGTCGAAAAGAACGCCGATGTGTTGCGGTTCGTTCAGGGATTGACCAAGTTCCGCAAAGCACAGCCGACCGTTCGACGTACCAATTTCTTGACCGGGCAACCTGTTGATGGTCGCTTGATCAACGACGTTGCATGGTACTCCGACGAAGGGCACCCATTAGATTGGGGACAGCATCATTTGAGCATGGTGGCGTACATCGCGGCACCAAGCCGAGTGGAAGATCCGACCGGTCAAGGTCGTGACATCTTGATGATGTTCAACAGTACCGGACAAGATCGGATTCAGCAGTTGCCAGAAGTCGGCCGCGGAATGAAATGGAATCTGTTCGTTGACACGGCAGCCGAATCGCCGAAGGATATTTTTCCAGATCTCGACGGGCCGATGCCGCCAAGTAACCGCCAAATCAGCGTGCCCTGCCACAGCTTGAAAGTGTTTGTCAGCGGCCGAATCTCGAACAAGCGACGCAAATAACGCGTCGGTGTGAGATTGAACGTGAGTCGGCTCGGTGAGGAACCCGTTCCCGCCGAGCCGAATCAGAATCGCGATTGCCCTCCCCGGTGGGCATGCCCGGAATCATTTCGGCTTCTACAATCGGTGCGCGTGGACCACGGCGGAATGTGTTAAAATCGACGTTGGTGGTTGCTCTTCTCCGTTCTCCTGATTTGCCTCGACGATGCTGCTTTCCTGCGACGAAATCCGCCGACGTCTTGAGGACGGTGAGATTCAAATCGATCCGTTTGATTCCGATCGATTGAACCCCAACAGCTACAATCTTGCCCTGCACGACGAATTGTTGGTGTACGAGGAAATCGTGTTGGATGCGGCCGTACCGAACCGCTACCGCCGCTTGACGATTCCGGATGAAGGCCTGACTTTGCAGCCCAACGTGCTGTATCTGGGACGCACATGTGAGTACACCGAAACACATCGTTTGGTCCCCATGATCCAAGGCCGCAGTTCCTTGGGGCGGCTCGGGTTGTTTATCAATCCAGGCGGCTCGCTCGGTGAAGTCGGTTACTGTGGGACCTGGACGCTGGAAATGCATTGTGTCCAACCCGTGCGAATTTATCGTGGAATGCAGGTTTGTCAGATCTATTATCAGCAGTTGTTCGGCGAAGGTTCGGATTACTGCAGCGACAAGTACCAGCACAGCAGGGACATCCAGCCCAGTTTGCTGTATCGCGAATTTGGGTGTGGCGTTGATGATTCGCAACTGGAACTGAATTTCGGTGATTCGACGAGAGAGTGAAGGCGCCATCGTTGGTGTCGAAGAGAGCTAAATGCCCAGTCCAACCTTTAAATTCCCCGCAGAAACGCGTCGAAAGGGTCAACTGAAACGTGCTTGGAAAGAAAGCCACGGCACGGCCCTGCTTGGATTCGCGTTGCTGATCCTTTTGGCGGGCACGACGTTGATTTGGACGACCCCGCCGCCCGCGGAAAGTCCTGATCTGGAAAGTCTTGCCAACGGCTCCGAGCCGGCGGCGGAGCTGCCTGAAAACGCATTGTTGATTCGAGTCGCGACGGACCAAACCGCCGCCACGGGCCCGATCCGAATCGCGGTTTACGATTCACTCGAAGCATTCGGCAACCCCGAAAAAGCGATCATCAAAGACGCACTACAGCCGATCGACGGCTTCGTCGTTTGGGAGATCGATTTGAGTTTCTTGCCGGAGGAGTTTTCGATCGCCGCGTTCCACGACCTGGACGACAATGGCGTGCTGAATCGGGCGCTCTTGAATGCGCCTGTGGAGCCCTATGGGTTTTCGAATAACGCCCGTAACCTGTTCGGCCCGCCGACTTATGAACAGACGTTGGTCAAGCGTCCGGCGGAGCCCGAGGTGATCGAGATTCGGGTTTACTGATGCCGTGGCTTCGTCCACTGCTGCTGACGCTCGAGTTAATGTCGCTGTCGGTTATCACAGCGACGGTGTTTGGAGTCGTCTTGGCGTTTTGCCTTTCGCTGATTCCACGAGACCGGTGGGTCTGCAGAGCGGCAGTCTTGTTTTGCATGATCGGGATTGTCGGATGTATCGCAACACCGCTGGTGATGCATGCGGCCGCCTGGGAATCGACAGCCGGTAAATTTGGTTGGCTGTCGCTTTCACAGACATCCGCGCGGACCTATGCGGGAATCGCAGGACGTTACACCGGCTTTGTCGCCAGCGTTTGGATCCATTCGCTTTTCGGAAGTTCGCTGGTTGCTTTAGCGACGCTGTTCGGCACCAGTCGTATCGCCCCGTCGGTGATCGAATCCAGTCGGTTTGATGGAGGCCCAATTTGGACTTGGTGGCGCGTGCGGTTGCCACTTGCCAGAAACTGGGTTGTCGCGTCGGCGCTCGCGACGGCGGTATTGGCCGCTTCGGAAATGACCGTGGTCGATCTTTATGGGGTGCGAACGATCGCGGACGAGTTTTATTTGTTCTACGTCGTCGATCCGTCTTTGATGTCGGTGTTGATGTTGTTGGTGCTGCCCTGTGTGATCGGCATCACGCTGATTTCGATCTTGTTGTTCCGGCTGTGCAGGGTTTTGGATGCGCGTCTCATCGATCAACAACATCGATCTGAATGCGAAAACGACAATCGCTTTACCAGGGAAGTAAACCTTCCGATACGAGCGATCGCGTTTCTATTTGCGGTTGGCTATTCAAGCTTGCTGTTTGCATTTCCGTTGACCGGAATTGTGATCAAAGTCGGACAACAAACGACGGTCGAACAGGTCGCTGGCGAAAGTGTGGTTCAGGTGCACTGGAGTGCCTTGCGGACTGCCGAGGTGCTTAGCAGGGCCCTGCGAGAGTTCTCGTCAGAATATCAAACAACGTTGGTGATCGCGTCGATGACGGGCGTGTTGTGTGTCAGCGTAGCTTGGTGTTTGGTGTCGCTCTCGCAAGTGCGGACCTGGATGCGGCCATTGCTGGACGGAGCCACGCTGGCATTGTTTCTGATCCCTGGCCCGCTGATTGGCTTGGTGCTCGTACGATTCTTTACGCTTCCGATACCAGGATTTTCGGCCCTCTACCAACAGACACTGATACCGACGCTTTTGGCCCTGTCGGTTCGCGCGTTACCGGTCAGCTATTGGGTGCTACGTGCGGCGTACTTGGGGCTAGACTCGCAGATTAAAGATGCGTCCCAGATGGATTTCGGCTGGGCGAGTCGTCTTTGGTGTGTCGAACGCCCCCTGCTGTTTCGCTCGTTGATCATCGCTTTTGTTGGGTCTGCGATCGTATCAAGCGGCGACGTGCCTGCGTCAATGCCGGTGATCCCTCCAGGCGTAGCGACCGTGGGAACTCGTTTATTTGGCCTTTTGCACAGCGGGGCGCGATATCAAGAGGCATCTCTGGCGTTCTGGTACCTGTTATTTGTTGTCGTGGCAGCGATTTTACTGGTTCGGCATCGCGGTCGTCGCCCGAATGGCGGCGCGCGTTGGTAGTGCGGCGACGAATAACGTAGACTGAAATGCCGTTTCGGCAGCCTGCATCACAACAAATTCGATTCACTTTGCGACGACGAATGATCCAATCAATTTGTCAACGACCCCGACTTGGACACCGACTGGCGGTTTTCGCATTCGTCATCTGTTTCCAGATCGCCAGTGTGTTCGCTGTCGAGATGGTTACTTTTAAATCTAGCGAAGACGATTTGGTCAACGGGATTCCAAAACCGGTTCGCACCGTCAAAGGGCGGATCTTAGTAGAAGCCCAAGACGGCGGGCTAATGCTGCAAAGTGATGACGGACGAATTTGGATGATCCAGCCAGAACAGATCATCAAACGTGAGTCCAACGAAGACGCGTTCGAACCGATCTCGTCGGACGAAATGGCGGACCGCATGCGAGAGGAGCTGCCGCCTGGATTTGCGATCTATCAAACGGCCCATTACATCATCGCGTACAACGCCAACGAAGCGTATGTCAAACAAGTCGGGCTGTTGTTCGAACAGCTTCACAAAGGGTTTTATGCATACTGGCGGAATCAGCGTTGGCGGTTGCCAGAGCCTGAGTTTCCCCTGGTCGCGCTCGTGTTCGCGGACCAAGGTGATTTTTTGAAGCATGCGACAGTCGAAGTCGGCGACACGGCGAACGTGGTGATCGGCTATTACCACTTGTCCAGCAATCGGATGACAACGTTCAACGTTCCGAACTTGAACCGCAATGTGTCGACGATCATTCATGAGGCAACACACCAGCTGGCATACAACTGCGGTTTGCAAACGCGGTTCGCTGACAATCCGATGTGGGTCAGTGAGGGTTTGGCATTATTTTTCGAAGCTCCTGACTACAAGAGCGCGTCGAAATGGCGTGGGGTCGGCCGTGTCAATGAAGTGAACCTGCAGCGATGGAAACTCTTTGCACCGAACCGGCCCGCTGATTCGTTAGTCACACTGATTTCCGATGACGAGAGGTTTCGCGATACCGATTCGGCAACGGATGCTTACGCCGAAGGCTGGGCGTTGACGTATTACCTGCTGAAAACACATCGGGAAGAATACGTTGCCTACTTAAAGGAGCTGAGCGAAGGAAAGCCGATGCGAAAGAAAACGCCTCGCGATCGCGTCGAAATGTTCGAGCGGATTTTCGGCAAACCGATCGCGGAGCTTGATAAGGAGTTCCTGCTTTATATGCGACGTTATCTCGGGTCGTAGTCGCGACGCAGACTATTTCTTCCGGGCGTTGATCGTGCGGCTCGCATTGTCGAGGCCTTCAAATTCGAATTCCGGAAAGGCGCTTTCGAGTTCGGCAATTGGACGATCAAAGTTGATGATGCGAACTGTCATTTTTCCGTTACTGTGTGACATCGAAAGCGAATAGTGCTTGATCAACCAGTCAGGCAACGAACGCCTGAACGAATTCATGTCCACGTTGTCGATGTTGCTGACGTTGATAACAACATCGTTGGGACCCGGGGCAGGTGCTCCCGTTCCGCGTGTGGATTGTCCGCTTGATGGTTGGCCTCCGAAACCGGGCCTCGGTCCGGTGGGGCCACCCTGCATCCGAGAACGAGCTGATCCCATTGTTCGGGGGCTCATTGAATCGGGGCGTCTGCCGCCGAAACCGGGATACGAGTTCGGTTCATTGGAGGTGTCGTTGTCCGCGATCGCATTCTGATCTTTCGGCTGTGATTGGGCCGAGAGTTCTTCCGATCGCCGCTTGGCTTCGGCAAGTCGTTCTGCGTTGCGTTGTTCGTTGCGTTTCTTTTGTTCCTCGGCAGCCTTGCGCGCGTCTTCGAGAGCTTTGGCTTCTGCGACACGTTTGGCTTCCGCTTCGGCGGTGATTGTATCGAAGCGCGTTTTAGACGATGTCTCTGCGACGACGAGCCGAGAGCCCTTGGGTTTGAACATCAACTCTTCGATGTCTTCATCCAAGTCTCTGGCACTTTCCAAGATGAACGTCAGTTCGTCGTTCTGCATCTCAGGGTGCCCCTTTAGCCAGCCCTTGAGGCCGTTTAGGGCAAGACCGGAGGTGGTCTCCTGACGGGTGTAGTCGGTGTATTTGGCCAAGAAGACCATGAACTTGCTCTTGCCATCTTTGTCGATGAGCTTCCGCGCACGTGCCGCGTAGTCGTCAATGATTCCGTGCAATTTTGCGAGGTCCGATTCGCTCGCCGTACTGCCGTCGAGTTGGGCGATGCCTCGGACGATGTCACGTTTGAACTGCCCCTGCAAACGAACGATGGCAAGCAGTCGTCGGTCGTTATCGGTCCAGTCAAGCTGTTCATTCTGGTAGGTCAGGGGATCAGGCAACTCGACCGAATTGTTGGTGGCGATGCCGTAGATCGCCATTTGCGCGAGCGTCAATTTAGTGATCGCGCGAGTGACATGTTTTTCCTGTGGCGCGGTCATATCGGCCAACCAGAACGGATCTGCCTTGAAATCGCCCAGCGGGTTTTGGTTTGGCTTTACTTTTTTATCATCGTGGATTTTGAACGACGCTTCGCTCAGTTCCGTTGGCTGAGCCGGTAACCGGCAAGCACGCAACATCAACGCTTCGAAATCGTCCGCGAAAGCAAGCAGTTTTTCCGCGGACGCTTCACTCTGGTCACCTTTAGGCAATTGTCTGCCAACCGCTTCAGCTTGCTCGGCGAGCGATTTCATTTCCGCAAGGATGCTGCTGCGCGAATCCATCGCCGATTGCAAATTGGCGACCAGTTTCGTTGGATTGAGGTCTTTGACGTCAACGAAGAACAGCGCGGCAGTGATTCCCAGAATGAGAACGAGCACCCCCCCTCCGATGACGATCGGTAACACGGGGAACTTGCGCCGTGCGAAGCGAACTGCCTTGTTGGGTTTCGCGGCAGTTTGCATGTAGGCTGGTCGCCCAGTCGAAACAGTGGCGGAGGGCGGCATGCCAAACGGATCGCTGCCAAAATCAGGCCCCGATGCTGTCGATGTCCCTGGTAAAGAGTCGAACACGCTCGGACCGGCAAGTGGTGCGGCGACAGGTGCAGGCGCGGCAGATGCACTACTCGGAACGTTTAACTGAAACGACTTTTGACAGTTCGGACAAGTCGTTTTAACTTTGCCTGTTGCTTGCACATTTAGCCGCATGGCTGTTTGGCAAAACGGGCATTTGCATTGAAATTGCGGCATCGCGAATCGGGAAACCAAGCCGGGGAATCGTTTCGTACCCAATTGTTATAGACGAGTCCTCTATTGTAGACGGGGGGAGCGATTCTGGCCGCGCATAAAAAACATCCGGCCCGAGATTCAGGCCGGATGTTTGTTGGGTTTGATTCATTGGCGAAACGCGACGCGTTATCGCTTGATCGTGACGGTTGACCCTTGGCTGAGGATACCGAACACATCTTCGGAATAATCGCCGGCGACGCTGATGCATCCGGTGCTGGTGGGCTTGACCGTGTTGGGGCTGCCGTGGATGCACAGTTGGCCGCCGAGATCTAACCACAGTTTACCGTAGGGATTTTCCGGTTGTCCGGCGGCGATGGTCGCTCCGTTGGGACCGTAGAACGTCCGCGAGGTCTGTTTGTCTTGAACGGTGAACGTGCCCGGTGTTGGCACAGGATCTTTGCCGACTTCGATGTTGAATCGACCGGCGTAGAGGTCGCCTAGGAACATCGTCATGACTTTGCCGGTCAGGTCGACTTCGGCGCGGAACGGACCACGAACGATTTTCAGCTCGGTTCCAGGCAACACGGTGATCGGGTTGCTGACGTTGTTGATCTTGCTAAGCAATTGCCAAGGCACTTGGTAGGCATCGGCGATGTCACGCAGCGATTCGCTACCGTTGACTTTGTAAGGTTGTTCGAGCAGGTGTCGCTGTGAATAGATGACTTCGCGTGCGAGCGGATCAAGTCGACTCATCAACTCGGCTCGTTGGGCTTCGCTGATATCAGGCATGCCGTAGAACAAGCTGAGCGTCGAGAGTGCCTCTTTCAAGTTGCCTTGTTGGTAGAGCTTGTCGGCGGCAGCGATCGCGTTTTTCAGGCCGAGGTTATTCTGCGATGCATTGGCACCGCTTTCGAGCGTCATGCCGGGGTCCGAAAAACTGGACGATCCGAAGTCGCTTGCTGCGTTTGTTGGGTCTGGCAGTTCGAATTCGTTGGGCGTGGACGCATACGAGTCAATCGGTCCCGGCGTCACCGCAGTCTTGGTGGAGTTCACCGAAGGCAGCGCCCGTGGCATGTCGTTGTTTGGGGCATCATCGCTTGGTAAGCCGGTCGCCGGGTTCAGGTCGGCGAACGACATTCCGGGTGATTCGGCGGACGTTTTCGACGCTTGTGATTGCGGCGATGTCGGTGGCGTCAGCAGGTCGGTGGCGGTCGCATCAAATTGGTTCGCAGGTTGACCGTGCGAGTGATGAGATGATGCATGCGAATCGGTTGGCGATTCATCGAGCAATCCGGCCGGAGGCTGACTGAGGCCCAGCGAATGGTCGGCACGCGAACCTGTGGATTCTTGCATGGCTAGGTCGTGCATCAACGAATCAGGCATCAACGGCTCGGGGCCGAAAGAACCTGTTCCGGATTCGTCGATTACCAAAATACCTTCCAGATCCGCCGGTGACGGTTCGGGGGGCGTGGTCATCGAGACGTAGCCGCCGTAAAGCACGGTCAGCATAAGAACAACAATAGCGGCGGTCTTGATCGTTTGCACGACAGTCCTCCATGACGGATTCGTGCGAGTATTTCCTGTAAATAACTTCGGCGAGCTCGGTCGGAATCCATGTCGCTCTCGCAAGGCGATCGCAGCAGATTCACCGAATCAGATCTAAAAATGCTTCGTTCGAAGTTTGAGACAGAGTCTATGGGGCACTCGTAGCGGATTTGCTGTGGTGGCAGCTAGTCCAATTCGGCAACCACGTTTGGCTTTCCGATCCAGCGGACGATCGCAATCAGCGTGATACTGCCAACGGCAAGGCTGATCCAAGGCGACACTCCCCAGGCGGCGGGTAAGGTGCCTAGCAAAATACAAACCACCGCGACAACGAGTGCATAGGGAAGCTGAGTGCGGACATGGTCCACGTGGTCGCATTCGCTGGCCCGGCTGGACAGTACGGTGGTGTCGCTGATCGGAGAACAGTGGTCACCAAAAATTGCACCCGCCAGGACGCTCCCGCAGGTTGCCAAGCAGATCGAGCTATCGGCGAGTCCTGCCCCACCGGTCGCCTCGTCAAGTTTGATCGCCAAGGTCACTGACAGCGGCGTCAGGATACCCATCGTTCCCCAACTGGTTCCGGTCGAAAACGCCATCAGCCCCGCGATCACGAACACGCATGTCGGCAAGAGCTTTGGGTTTAACGTGTCACTGAGCAAACTGGACAAGTATCCGCCGGTATCGAGCGCATCTTTACCGGTCATTGCGGACAACGACCAAGCGAGCCAAAGGATGACGATCGCTGGCATCATCTGCCACGCGCCGCGAACCGATGATCGCGCTAGGAAGTCGGGCGTTGAACCACAAATCCATCCATGGGTGACGATCGACATCAGCCACCCTGCTCCGCCGCCGGCGACCAGGGCCCAGTACGATTGTCCGTTGCCGATCACCAAACCGAAGTAACGCAAAAAAGAAATTGCGGGATCGCGTTCGCCGATCTCTTGGTAGCCCGTAACCGCAAGCACGGCCAAAACGGTGGCGATGCAAGTCGCGATGGGAACGAGCGTCGGGATCCAACTGCGACGAATTTCGGCTCGTTGGCGTATTTTCGTATTGCGGGTTTTGGGCGGTTCGAGATTCGCTTCCGCTTTTCGCATCGGTCCGAAATCGCGATCGGTACGAGCGATGATGAATACCATCACCAAGGCGAGCAGTGGATAAAACCGATAGGGGATCGACTGCATGAACAGCTCAAAACCGGCGGATGCGGTGGTGATTCCCGCATCGCTCAAGCCTTCGGACATGTACGTGATCTCGGTGGCGGCCCAGGTACTGATCAATGACAGTCCCGCGACCGGTGCGGCCGTCGAATCGACCAAATAGGCGAGCTTGCTCCGCGAGATCTTGTATCGATCGGCAGTCGATCGCATCGTGCCGCCGACGAGAAGTGTGTTGGCGTAGTCGTCAAAAAAAAACGGCCAAGCCTGTCGTTGCGATCATGGTTTGGGCACCACGGCGACTTTTGATTCGGCGAGCAACTTTGGTGACCAAGTCTTCCATTGCGCCGCCGGCTTCTAAGACACCCACCATCGCACCGAGCAGCAGACTGAACGCGAGGGCCAGCAGGTGATCATGGTCGCTGACCGAATTCCAGATTGCGATCACCAAGCCGCTGATCGGCTCCGCCCACGTGGCGTCTTGGGGCGACAGAATGAACGCACCGACCCCTACGCCAAACAGTAGGGGCAGCACGACTTGGCGAGTTAAAATCGCCAACAGAATCGCCACCAGCGGCGGCAACAGCGAAGCGGCTCCGTATTCCATGCGGCCTATCGTCCAGGATTCGTGTGGCAGCGTCCAGTCAATGATCGGTGAAGGGGCCGATTGACCCGGTACTCATTGATCGAGTGTCAAATGGTCAACGGTAACGACACAACATCGCGTTCTGCGATTAGAACTCGGCGTGTCCCGGTGTCCGTGGGAACGGAATCACGTCGCGGATGTTGGTCATCCCAGTGACATACTGGACGGCGCGTTCCAGACCCAACCCAAAGCCTGCGTGTGGTACGGTGCCATAGCGACGCAGGTCGACGTACCACCAGTAATCGTCTTCGTTCAGTGATTGGGCCGCCATGCGTTGCTGCAGCACATCCAAGCGTTCTTCACGTTGGCTGCCGCCGATGATCTCGCCGACGCCAGGAACCAAGACGTCCATCGCTGCCACCGTTTTTTCGTCATCGCTCAAACGCATGTAGAACGGTTTGATGGACGAAGGATAGTCCGTCAGGATCAACGGGCCGCCGACGTGTTTTTCGGTCAGGAACCGCTCGTGCTCAGCTTGCAGGTCCGTGCCCCATTGGATCTCGTATTCGAATTTTTCGCCACAGGATTCGAGGACCTTGATCGCCTCGGTGTAGGTCATGTGTTCGAACGGTTTGTCGATGACGGCCTTGATCTGCTCCAGCTTGCCTTTTTCGATCATCTGGTTGAAGAACTCCATGTCCTCTTGGCAGTTCGACAACGTTTCGGTGAAGACGTGCTTCAGGAATCGCTCGGCCAAGTCCATGTTGTCCGCCAGATCGAAGAACGCTGCTTCTGGTTCGATCATCCAGAACTCCGCCAAGTGGCGGCTCGTGTTGCTGTTCTCGGCGCGGAACGTTGGTCCGAAGGTGTAAATTCGGCCGAGTGAGGTCGCATACGTTTCGCCTTCGAGTTGCCCGCTGACGGTCAAGAACGTCGGCTTGTCAAAGAAGTCGTACGAGTAGTTGACCGGTTTGCCTGATGCGGCAAGCCGTTCCAAGTCCAATGTCGTCACGCGGAACATCTCCCCTGCCCCTTCGCAGTCACTGGCCGTGATGATCGGCGTGTGCACATAAGCAAAGCGGTTTTGGTGAAAGAAGCCGTGGATCGACTGGCTGATCTGGTCGCGAACACGCATCACCGCGCCGAGGGTGTTGGTGCGGGTTCGCAGGTGAGCCCATTCACGCAGCTTTTCGAATGAGTGGCGTTTCTTTTGCAGCGGGTAGGTTTCTGGATCCGCCCAGCCGAGTACGCGAACGTCGGTCGCGTGCAGTTCGGTGGCTTGGCCTTTGGCGGGCGATTCTTTGAGTTCGCCTTGGACGATGACGCTGCACCCGGCGGTCAGTTTTTGGATTTCGCTTTCATAGTTGGCGAGATCCGCGGGGGCGACGATTTGCAGGTTGCCCAGCGAGGAACCGTCATTGAGTTCGATGAAGCTGAAACCGCCTTTGCTGTCGCGGCGGGTGCGAACCCAGCCACGGACTTCGCGGTCAGTTGCGATCGAAGCGGCTTGGCGAGCCTCTTTGACGGAAATCCAATCGGCCATGTTGCAATCATCCGGTGCGAGGAAACGACGTTTGTTCTCCAAAAGTTATCGTGCCTCGCGGCCCATCACAATCGGGAATCGTCGTTCACGCACCGCGTTAGGCGTCCCATTGCTGCATCGATAGGGCGATTCGCTTTAGTTCGGGCTTGTTCTTTTCGATCGCCATCAGCCCAATCATCAACAGCACACCGGTTCCGATTCCGAACACCCACCACGGCCAAACCGCGTCCATTTGTTGGCCCGCATGCCAGACCATACTGGTAACGCCAATGAATACGAACGCTGTTCCCAGATACAGGAACGGGCGGACCCGTAACAGCACCCCTGCCCCCGCACCGGCGAGTGCCAACGTGATCAATACGATCGGCCCCGCAATGGTACTGCCAATCCCCTGGATCAACATGTCAGCGGAACTGGCCAAGTAAATCATCAGCGTGCACGCATAGCGGATCGCTTGCATGGTTTCTTTGCCAAGTTTTTCGCGATGAAGGTGCGAGAGTCCCAGCACACAGATCGCCGGCGGGATCAGCCAGGCTTGCGGATGGGCCAGGAAGCTCCAACCAGGGACTTGGGTCAGGACCACCCACAACGCTCCGTTGGCCAACAAAATCGACGCAATGCGTGAGCGTTGGCTTTTCCAAAGCATCGAGATCACGCCGTAGTAAAACGCCGCGACAATCAATAGAGCTTGGTAGGAAACGTGGCCACGAACGAAGTTCCACGAGGTCATGTCGGAGTCGCCAAACAAGCTGCTCGTGAACGAACCGCTGAGCCAAAAGCCAAGCACCGGAATCAGCGGCAAAAACAAAGCGGTGCGTTTCAGTGTTGCTGACAAGACTTCGTCGTTGCGGCGTCTTGCCCATTCCGTGATTCCGACACTCAGGAAACTCAACGTCATCACGATGTACGGCCAGTAAGCACGCAGCCCGATACTGGCCAAGGGGCTTTTGCAAAGGAACAGGTGAAACCAAGTCAGTCCGCCAAACGCTTGGGCAGCGACAACAAGCAGCGACCGTTGACGATCGCTCAAACTCCAGATCGAGCGATAACGGAATCCCGGTCCGCTGGCGATTGCCGCGAAGGTTGCCAGTGCGGTGAAGCCAACCAAGATTGCCGCCATCCCCAAGTACAACGGCCTCGAGAGGAGATCCGTTTGATCGTCCAAGCGAATCAATAACTCCTGAACTAACGTCGCAATCAAACTGGCGATCGCCAATCCGAGCGCCAACGCTGTGCCACGACGAAGGACCGGTTTCCAAGTATTAAGGGTGGTCGCGGCAAAGATCTTGGGCAACACGACGATTTGCAGACCGGCCGTGATCACCCAAGCGACAAACCAACGCGTCGTCAGCACCCACAAAGGAAACGGATACGATCCGATCGCGGTGCTGCTCCACATCGCGATCGAGGTGTAACCAAGTCCTAGCATCCAGTAACGCAGACGCTGTGACAAAGCCGATTGTTGTTCACGCGAGCGACCGCTTTGTGTTGCCAGTTCACCAGTCGCCATTGCAAGGATCGCGATCGAACCGATTGCGACCGGCGTCAGAGAATCGTTGTTGTAACCAAACAACATCATCAGACACAAACAGATCACCACGGAACCCACTACGAATCCGACCCGCGTGAGCGGACGAAGCCAAGTCAGCAAGTCGATCGGTGAAAGGTTTGCGAGCACGCCGGGTTGATGGACCCACTGGCAATGGAACCTGCGAGCGTGATTGCCGAGTTCGCAAATACGCGACAGCCAAAACGCCATCAGGAGGTACGCTAGCGAAATCGACAAGACGACTGTTGTGTACAACGCGGTAAAGCTGGCCGCGTAGATTGCCGCAACTTGCAACGAAACCAACGTGACCGTGCAGAGACATGTCACCATCGCAGTCTCGATCGTTCCTCGTCGGTCACAGCGGAATACCACCGTCAACGCTGCGATTATGTACGCGAACACGCGGCACCACGACCAAGTATCCATCATTACATTGGATGGTGACGAAGCGAGGTGATGGTAGAACGTGAATACGACCTCCGCGATGGCCGCGAACATGATTAACAAGGCGGCTTCACGATCAGCGAGCCAATGGCGTGCGACTTGATGTTTGAGTCCCCGGCCCAGATCCGGATTGCTGCCTCGCCAAAGCACCAAACAAGCGGTGGACCAGAGAACCAGTGACGCGATGATCTTTGAGGCGTCCCAGTTCAGCATGTCGTCTGCCATCATGGTCAGCAGCAGACCAAGCAGTAACGTTGACAGCGAGAACAGCCGACACAGGATGGCAGAACGCTTCGAGCCCTGTTCGATTGGTTCTGGCACTAGGTGAGATTTAGCGTAACTGGCCGTCAACAACACACCAAAGCAGCAGGCAATCAATCCTGGCAGTGGATCGATCCAGTACCGTGAATTGAACAGGCAAAGCAGCGTCGTTGCGACGACAATCAGTGCGGTTTGATAACGGGAATATCGTGTCGACTGGCCATGGTTTTTCCAAATCAAATAAAGCGTGGAAAGTCCTGCGAGCGCCGACCAAACCAATTCCAACGCCAAGCGATCAGACATCCAAAGCGAAGGCAAAGGTGCGATCAAAATTGCGAGATGTCCTGAAAGTGCCAAACCATAGACATCCCATGGGACCACCGTGTCGCGGGATTGAGGTAACACGCGTTTCAAATTCGCCGTAATCGCTATTGAGACACCCGTCAGCACAAATCCGAGTGGGGCGTGGAACGCTGACGCGTCGATGTCGTAAAGCAACAATCCAAGGATGACTCCGATCGCGTTTGCCGCTCCGGCAAGGAGGCAAACGGCGAGCGACACTTGAGACCCCTGCGTCGATTCGATTCGAAGCAACCGCAGTGCGACTGCATACAGTCCTGCCGCGATGGCTGCCGCCTGGAAGGTCGCAATCCAGGTGAACGTCACCATCAGCGGCGCGACCAAGATGACGGTTGCCGGAATCAGCAATGCGGCACAAATGCCGAACAACGGCCGCTTTTGTCGGTGGTCAATCCAAGCGGCAATTGCCGACGCTGACAGCCACCAACTTGCAATCCAAAGTGTGATGTTGGTTGTGGGGGACTGCTTCATCACGATCGCTGGCAACCAGTCAGACAAAATCAAGATCAACGAAGAGGTCGCCATCATGAAAAATCCGATCGTCGCAATCATTCCGGACTGTGGCAGCGCCATTGCGAGTCGTCGAAGTTGATTGTTCAATTCGCTGTGGAGCAACCGGTCAGCAAGGATCAAGCAGGCTGCTGCCAGTGTCGTCGCAAGCAGCAGTTGTGTCTCAAGTGAAGATGCAATCAGCAACGACGACTGGATCGCAGTCCAACCGATCAAGATGCAAAGCAATGCGGCATTGCCGATTCGGAAATCGCCCGAGTCGCGGTCCGGGCCCTGGAAACGAACGAGCTGGATGATCGCTAGGCTGGCGAACACCAAGATTGGCACTCCGTAGTTCGCAACCGAAGAAGTCGCGAAGTAGCACGGGATCGCGTCTGTTAATAGCGGAGCGGAAAGTGTTGTATAAGCATGAAACGCTCCGATCGTGGCGAACGCAAACGCCAACGTTCTGCAGGCCGTGGCCGAAATGACATCCCAGTCGTGGTCGCCAGGGCGATACCACGCAAATCGATTTGAGAAACGTCGAATCGGCTTGAGCTGAATGTGAGCCGAGCGATCAATCCAGTGGTTGCGAGCGAGTGTGATCAGGTGCGCCACGCAACACACCGATGCCCACGACCAAATCGCGGTGCCGTTGAAAACGCCGTCGATCGTCAATAGCCAGTCGTAACCGTGGTAATAGGCTGCGACACCGACCATGGCACAAAAGCTGGTGCGTGATGCGAACAGCAGTCCTGGGATTCGATCACCAAAACCGATGAATGCCAACATTATCGCGCTGGTCAGCAGCATGACGATCGCTTGGTTTTCAGGTGAAACAATCCAAATGGAATTGTCGTGATCAAGTGCCAAAGCACCTAGCGAGATCCCTGATGCGAGAACGGCCAAGACCGTCGATGAAAGACGCAAGTTGCGCATCCGACTTCGGCGGTGAACCCAGCACTCACCCAAGACGAGCAGCGTCAGCGATGAAGCGATCGCCGTCAGAACAAAGGGCGTCGTACCTGTAAAAGGCTGACCGATTTGGATCGGACGAATGATCGCCATCCAAAATCCGATGGTGGTTGCGATCACCGACCAACTAGCGATCGCGGCAAGGTTGGACTTGCGGATCAGCCAAACCCCGTAGCCGGTTGCCGCGCCCAAAGCGAGTGTGATCACGACGGGTGGAATCGATCCCATGCGTTCCACCGGCAGGACGACGAGTGCTGCCGCAACCGAGGTCGCATACGCAAACCAAGCCAAGGTGCTGTAGCGAAGCACGACAAACGGCTGCGATGATGTCGACTTCATCGAAAGACGTCGAACGAGCGTCAAGGCAGTGGTGCTGGTAAGGCCAACGAATGCGGCAGCGATCATGGCTTCACCACACAGCAATTTTTCCCAAAGCCGAGTCGCTTCCCAGCTGCCGCCGCTGATCAAGCTGGAACTCAGTACCGTCGCGATTCCCAGTGGAGCGATCACGATGGAAAGCCAGCTGTCATTGCGGGTCAGGTAGGTTACGGCGAAGGCGGTCGCGCTAAAGCATCCTGCCCAAGCCCAGAACCATCCGACCGTTTCCATCGACGGGATCGCCAGCAACATCGCTAGCCCCAGTAACAGGACCGAGCATGAGTTTGCTGCGAGCAGAAGCTTGGGACGCCAGCGATGGGTCAGCAGCGGAACAGCAGCAGTGGCAAGAATGACGTAGCCAGGTAACATCGCGTCCGCAATGGTCAGCCAACCGTTCGGAACGGCGCGAAGAACAAACGCGGCATAGCCAGCCAACACGGTGAGCGAAAACCCGGTGACACTCAATACGATCGCATGCCTCGAAACACGACCCGTACTCGGACGCGCGGGACTGGTGGATCGAATCAGCATCAGGACGCCGACGATCGCCAACGAAGACAGTCCGGTGACCCAGCCGGCAGAATCACCTAGCACGCGACTGGCGGTCGGCAGGAATGGCAAGATCACCGATGGTCCGGCAACGCCCAGCGTCATCGCGACCGCAAGTGACCGTCCAACCAACGCTCGTGCCGCTTGCCAAATCAATGACACGTAGATCAAACCACAGCCCAGAATCGCTGCGACGGTGATCGGATCACCTAGCTGAATCGTTGTGTTCTCGATCCCGTCAGTGGAAAGCCCTGCGAGGATACCGAGCGGTACCAACAATGTGCCAATGACCAGCGTCGCTCGGCTGGAGCTTTGCAGCTTCCATCGGAAAAGCGTGTAAAGTCCGGCGAAAAAGATCGACGCGTTGCCGCACATGAAAATCAGCGACGGAACGACGCGGTGCATCGCAGTGATCGTGCTCCACAAGCTGACGACCAAACCGATGGAGCAAACCACGATCAAGATGCCTGCGATCAACTCACCCCAGCGAACATTGTGGTCCGCCATTAGTTCGGCGATCGATCGCCCCGCTTTGGCTTTGACGGAATCGTTGGCTTGCGATGGTCCTTGAGCAACAACCGGTTCAGTCGCCAGCGTTTGGGCGATCACTGCAGCCGAGGGCATCGAAGCCGGCACTGCTGCCGGGGTCACCGAAGCCGGAGTCATTGCGACTCGTTCGGCAACAGGAATGGCATTCGACGTCGCGGCGGCAGATGAAACGGGCCTGATGGTTGGAGCAGGAGCCGCAGCCGGTTCGACCAACGTTGCTGCGAACGGTTCGGCGGTTGAGCTTGGCGGTGATGCCGTTGAGGCGGCTTCTCCCTTGGGGGCCGATTCACCATTGGAAAGCCGTCGAAGTGTGATCCGCCACTCACCGGCTTGATCGGGGCTGATCAGACCTCGGCCGACCAAGTGACTGACGATTCGGTGTGTGGCGGCCAGGTCAGCGTCCAAGCTGGTTGCTTTGGCACTGCCGTGCGGCTGATCTTTTTGGATGCCAAACGCCGAGCGAAGAATAAAGGCGGTCACGACCCAGGAAAGGTGCCCCAGACCGGTGATGACCAGCCAAACGAAAGCTAGTCCCAAGAAGATATCCATCGCATTCGACCTTGATGTCCGCGGTTGTCGCTGTCATAGCGATTTGGTGCTCGCCAACTGCCAGCGAAAACAGAGCCCTGTGGCCCCGTGAAACTTCGCAAGAATAGGTCGCGGCAGGCGGGAAAAACCTGCTCGTACGGAAACGGCTGCTAGGCGGCGCGGTATTGAATGCCGGATCGGTCGCGTCCGACGGGGGAGATTGCCCCGGTGTGCTTGAGCACGTAGGCGATTTTTTGGGCGAACCAGCGAGGGCGGTTGGTCAGCGCGGCGATGTCTTCGGTTGTGAACGAGTCGGCCTGGGGATCCAGTCCGACAAGTTCAAACAGGTCAACCGCGGTGCGGATTTCGTGAGTGGATTCGATGTCGATCAACGAGACATCTTCGACACGAAAATCTTTGCGTCGCCAGCCGCGTCGACGCGGGGCGGGGACGCGTGTTTGCTGGACGTTGACGAAGGGCAATTCCAGGATCAGGTTGTCGTGTGGAAACACCCGTGTGAAATAAATCAGGTCGTCAAACACGTCGATGTATTCGCCGCGTTTCGGGCTCATCCGGTACGATGAGACCTGCGACCGTTTCGTTTTCTTTTTGGCGATCCGCGTGCGGTAGATCACCGGTTTAACGACGCGAACGGTGTGTCGCTTGAGCAGCGATTTGACTTTGCCGCTGATGGCCGACAGCGACGCACATTGGATTTCGATCAATTCGTCTTGGCGAACGGCGTCGATCCGGTACCGCCCCACCAAAACTTCCGTCTGCGACTCGTCGCTGGCGTAATGAAGTTTCAGTTGTTGGTGGAGCGTGGTTTCCATCGAATGGATGTGTTGCGTTGCAAACGTTGGATTGCAAACGAGTTTCCGTCTCGCCGATTATTCTGGCTCGATGCCGAAATCGCGAATCGTGGTCAGCGTTTTCAGCTTCAGGCCACGTTTGGCAAAGGCTTCTTCGCCACCCGCAAGACGGTCGATGATGCCGATTACCTCACGGACCTTTAGCCCAAATGCTTCGGCCGCGTCAACAGCCTTCAGTGCGCTCCCGCCGCTGGTGATGACGTCTTCGACGATGACGACTTCTTGGCCGGCTTCGACAGGCCCTTCGACTTGGCGACCCATTCCGTGCCCCTTGGGCTCTTTGCGAACCATGAAGCCTTTCAGTGGCAGGTCCTGTTGTCCGGCCAGCATCACGATCGATGCGGTGATCGGGTCAGCCCCGATCGCCATCCCCCCGACAGCAGCAGGCAGGTCGCCGCCAGCTTGGATCACTTCCAACATCCCGGCTGCGACCAAGTTCGCGCCCTGCGGGTGCAACGTGATCCGGCGGCAATCCAAGTAGTAGGACGCTTTTTTACCGCTGGCGAGTGTGAATTCACCCCGTTGCAGTGCTTCGGACTCGAGCAGGCGGATCAGATCTTGTTTGTCGTAGGCCATGGGTTTTCGCGTGAGCTGAAAGGATGATTTGATCAGCCGCTGACCGTAAATCGATCTGCAAAAACTGGCAAGGTGCCACTTTGCGGTTTGTGATCAGCCTTCGCGAACCTGGCACGAGTGTGCCTGGAAAAATTAGCTGCGTCGCCGCGTGTAGCCTAAGACGATCATTGCCAAAAACGCTGTTATTGCACCGGATGGCTCGGGAACGACGGATTGACCGGGGCCACCGGGAGTTCCAGGGCCGCCAGGGGTACCGGGGCCTCCGGGAGTGCCGGGTCCGCCTGGGGTACCGGGCCCACCGGGAGTGCCAGGTGGTGTGCCGTCGTTGTCACCGCCCGAGATCGATGTGCTACCGCCATCAACATCTGGGATCGTCTGGGTTAGCGTTGCAGTGATCGGCAGCAGGGGAATTGCACCGACTAAGCCCGAAAACCCAGAAGACGGCAAGGTGCCAGAACCGAAGCCGCCACCGCCAACACCCGATCCCATCCCGGACTGCGGTGTTTGCAGCGTTTCTTCGGCGATCGCGCATTCGGTGCACGCTTGGCAGTTGCATGTTGTGACGGGTTTCGCAATCAAAGGGCACGGTGGCCGGTTCGACGGTGCGCAGCTTGACTGAAACAG
Organism: Rhodopirellula sp. MGV; assembly: GCF_002251265.1. Taxonomy (NCBI): domain Bacteria; kingdom Pseudomonadati; phylum Planctomycetota; class Planctomycetia; order Pirellulales; family Pirellulaceae; genus Rhodopirellula; species Rhodopirellula sp. MGV. Next base: position 24,761 of record NZ_NPDI01000046.1, read on the forward strand.
TCGCGTCCTCGAAACAAAGATTGGGCTGAATTCGGAGCGGTCGATTTGGCTGGTCAGCGCCGAGCGATTCGGATCATCAAACCAATAGCCATTCGAGATCCCGGCACTGCCCGTCGCATGATGACTGGCCTGCAGGAACGTCGTCTCGTCATAGTATTGCAGCTCGGGTGCGGCACGGAGCGAACTGAAGAGATGCTCCGGACGATTCAGTATTGTGTTGCCGGTTGCATGCGACACGTCGTAGACGTTGATCGATTTTGGAAGCGGAGTCGTGGTCAGGGCGTTCTTCGTCGCCTCGACCGATACCAATCGCAAGTCTTGTGGACGGTGTGATGTGAAACCGTTGATCAAATACGGATCGAACCTTTCCTCAACGATCAATCCGAGACTGCGTTTGACCAACGCTTGCTTTGGCTTTGATTGTCCGCGTTGGCTGTAGAGTGAAGTCGCTTTCTCACTCGGTATCCTGAACCCGTGATAGGAAATCACGCCCGAGGTGACGAGTTGCTTGGCTTCCTGAGGCTGCATTCCGAGCGGCGATGTGATGATCAATCCACCGTCGGCGCTCGCTCCCGTAAGGAATGCGAGTATTACAAGAAGTGTGGCCGCTCTTGCCATCGATTGGTGCAGAACCAGGTTGAACGCTCGAGACGAAATAGCCCGTTGCTTAGGTGCTGCCCCCCGTTAAAGCATCAACACCGAGCCGCCAAACTAGGCCGAAAAACAGGCAAGTCAAATCTTACGCGTTAAATTCTGCAAATCTTGGACGATAAGATAACGGATTATGTCACCCTAAAACGACCGTCGCACAATCGATGCACCTCGGTGTGGGTGTTTGTCGATAGCCACCAAGGAGGTGGCACTGAGAAGATGTACTGAACAGATGGAAGATGCGGGTTAGGCGGACTTAATCGCCCAGCCACGCGTTCGTTCAGTCGGCTAACTTGCGGCGCAAATCGCGAGCGGTCTGTTGCAGCACAAGAGGGAGTTTGCTGCGAATAAAGTTTGAACCCGAAAACCATTCCGGTGGTTCGTGCATCGCCAACCGGCTCTCGATGACGACTGCATCAGCGCCAGCGAGTTTGGTAGCGGTCAACCAAGCTTGAAAGCCGGTGTAGGTGCCCGTTTGCTTGGGATCTTCAGTTGACGTCCATTGGGCCGCAAAGCGATCGTCTAGTAACAGATCAATTCGGTTTTGCTGAGGCGACTTGTGCGTGTCGATTCGTAACACCGCATCAAGTTTGATCTTGTCGAGCAAGGTCGTTTGGATGTGCCGAAAACGTTGGTTGTCCTCAATCGATTGAACACCGTTTTCTCGCAACGTCACCTCGTCAACAGGTTTGGCAAAAGAGCTCGTTTCGCTGTCGTCTGTTTCGACCTCACCGGAAAGCTGTTGCGAGAGTTGTCCTTCGGCGAAACGTTCTAATGGACAATGGACCACGAACAAGACATGGACCAGATGACCAACACGATTACCCGAATCGTCTTTGATGTATTTCAAGTCAATTCGGACCGGGGCGACCTGAGAGTCACGGGTGAACTGTCGCATGGACAGTCCACCGATCATCGGGGATAGCTTTTCGATTTGTTGCGTTTCGTTTTCAGTCCCATTTAATGTCGGAGGCTGTAGTTGCACCGACACTCCGCCAATCGAAACGGGAGTCGATTGTGCATCAAGTTGGCCGCAAAAAAGAACGACCACCGACCAGATGACACACCGCTGGACTGAGTGAACGAACATCAGTTTGCAAAACCGGGGTAGCGTTGTTGCAGTTCTTGGCGAGCTTCGGCGGCGCGTTCGGTGCGGCCGACTTTTGGCCAGAGTTGTACAAGGTGCGTCAATGCCTCGGCGTGTGCGTCAGAGGCACCGGAGAACATCAGGTGGGTGTGTAAGTAAGCCAAAATGGCGCCTTCGATGTCGCCACCTGCTTCATAACATTGCCCCTGTGCGTTGTAAATTTTTGCGCACATTTCAATATCGGTGGGATTCAGTTCGGCGATCAGTTGTTCGACAGCTTTGATCCCGTCGTCTGGTTTTCCCGCTTTGCATGTGGCGATGGCTTGACCGGCTTTAGCAAGGATTTTCAATCGCAGAGCATCGGAAGAGTTCACTTCGAGGGCAACGATTTCTGAGAACACTTTTTGGGCCCCAGGAACATCGTCTTTTCGCAACATCGCGATGCCAGCCAAATAGCGTGCCTGGATCTGCGTTTTGGCTGACGGTGCTCGACCGAGGTAGCCATACATTTGCACGGCACCGTCAAAATTGTTTGTCGCCAATTCCAAATCACCGAGCAGTTTGACGACAGCGAAAAAATGGTACGAGTCGCCATGATTGCGTCCAAACGCGGTGGCTTCGGCTTTCGCCGCTTTGCGGTCGTATTGTCCGGCAAGGGCCATTTTGGCTCGTGACAACAAGCGATAGTAAGCGAGGTCGGCTTGGATCATGTCCCGAGGGATTTGATCGGGGTTTAGCGGTTTGAGTTCTTCGATCGCTTGTTCGTACTGACCATCAAGGGCGAGTTCGCGGCCTCTTGTCAGCTCTGGCGGATCACCTTGGAAAAGCACCTTGCGAATGTCACTTTCCAAAAAAGTCTTGTCATTGCCGCCGGCTTTCAAAGTGATACCGTTCTTGTTGACGGTGATGACTTTACCCGCGGAGGCACTGGTTGAATCGTACGTATAAACACGATCGATTTGGGCGCTCGCCGTGTGGCAGGCGAGCAGCATTGAAGCGAAAGCGATACCGCAGAAGCTGGAGAGTCGAATGTTCATCGCGATAAGTCTAACGGGAGGTCGTCCGAGAAGTGTTTTGGTGGGAAGCGTTATGGAGTGGCGAGACCGGTCGGTTTCTCGCCGACACTCCGCTGAGCTTGTTTCATCAACGCGTCGTATCTCTGGAGATTCTTTGTGCCGCCGAGGTCTGGAAACAGGGTCGCGGCTTCACGCAGAATCTTGATCGACTGTCGAATATCTTTTTCTTGGTCGCCTGCTTTGCCCATCAGGAAGAGGCAGAGTGCGACGTGATAGCGTGACTCGAAAAACTTCTCTTTGAAGTTCTCATTGCGACGCAGTTGGCTGCTGGTCTTTTTGCTGATTTCAGCCCAGCCCCAGATGGTGTTTTTGCCATCGTCGCCTTTGCGAGCACCCTCGAGGGCGGCGCGGTAGGCCTTGTACGCGACGTTCGGTTTCAATGACGCTGCCCACGATTCGTAGGCCTGTGCGCCTTCGATTTGTGCTTCCAACATCATCGGTTGGCTTTTGAGCAAGGCGTCGATCGTGTCGATCGATTCCTTGTACTGACCGGACAGACGCTGTGCTTTTGCGGTCAGGTACGCCGTCGTCACATTGGATTGATCATCGAGTGCCTTGAAGGTCGTGACCGCTTGTGAAATCAGTTCCTTTGCTTGCCCAGTCGCTTGGGTCTCGTTGGGGGTCATCGTGGATTCACCCAGCGACATCAATGTCTGTCCAACCCATCGCAAGGTCGCTTGGTCATCAGTCGCTTCTCGAACGCGTTTTAGTACTTCGAGGAATGCGGTCGTCAGCTTTTGTTTTTTCTCGGGGGACGCGGTGTCGAGTTGTTCTTGCAGGTCCTGCGCCATCCGCATGTACGTTTGCGTCAGGTTGGCTTGGGCTGCGGCCCCTTGAAAGGCGACCCGCAGGTTTTCCATCGCCTTGGTCATTTGATCGAGGTATTGGCCTGGATCGTCGCTCGCGAGCATGACACCGACCAGAGCACGCAGTTCGGTGCTGTACAAGTCGCCGAGGAATCGTTCAGAAGGCGAGTCTTGGTCGGAGGTGTGTTGAAGCGGTCCAAATTTATCATCAGTCAAAGCGGCCAACGCTGGAGCGTACTCTTGATCGATCAGCCGGATCTTTGCCAACACCAAGGCGGCCTGGAATGCTTCTGATTCGACCAGTTCTCCCTCGATTTCACGGAGGCCTTCATCGAGGTTTTTCTTTGCCAGGGCGATTAAACGCTGCGCCTTTTCTTCATCGTTTTGCTCCGTTTTGGCGATGATCGATTGATTCCAAAGCAATTGGCCGAGCAGTCGTTTGAAACGTGCACGTTCATTTCCCGCTGGCATTTCGTCAATCAGCCGTTGTGCCCCATCGAAGTCATCTTTGGAGAGCAGCAGACGAATCTGGATGCCTTGTGCGGCGGCCGCATTGGGATCGTCAGGCCAAGTAGCCGCAAGAAACTTTCCGAGCGATTCGAGCTGTTTGATCAGTCCGTCGTTTTCCGATTCGGGGACTTCGCCAAGCAGCAGTTGCATCGACGTCAACGCCATCAGTCCGCCTTTGAGGCCGACCTCGGTGCCCGGAGCGGCGTGAGCGAGGAAACTGCCAACGACGACCGTTTCACGATGACGCTGAGATTGATACAGGAAATACGCCAAGATTTGACGTGCTTGGTTGACCGTTTCAATGCTGGATTCGGAATTGACCATTCCGAGTCCGATCCGCAGAGCCTGGATACCGATTTGATAGGTTTCCTGGATCTGTTTTTGGATGTCCTGTTTTTGCTGATTGAGCTCTTCGGAATCCGGTTGCGATTCGAGCAACTTGAGCGTGGATTCGATGTCGCTGACGTGCTGCAATACCGTGGTCGCGGTTTCGAATGCTTCGTCGAAACTTTTCGGTGGTTCGATCGATGGCAGCTCGACTGATTCTGCCTCGATCCCAAGGCCTTCAAGCAATTTGGTGACTTCATCCAAGTGATCACCGGAGACCTTTTTTGCTTCTTGAAGCAGCTCACGTCCGGCGGAACGGGCCCGTCCGATCTCGCCTTTTTTCAGCGAGCTATCGGCGGCCTTGGCGAGATAGGCTTTGGCGAGGTCGACACGGAACGTCTGGACCGAAGCGGTACTGGCTTCATTGGGCCGAATCTGGCGAACGAATGGTTCCGTTCGATCGATCGCTTCTTGGTATTTGGGTGGATCTTCTTGCAGCTTCATGCGGATGATACCCGCGGCGGCCAAAAACTTGGCTTCACGAAGCACATCGACTTCAGGCTCTTCAAGCATCTTCAAATAGTTGTCGAGCGCTGCTTCACGGTTACCGAGCAGTTCTTCGATTTCGCCCAAGTGTTCGAGTGCGATTGCACCGGAGGGAAAGCGAAAGTATTTCTTGTTCAGTTCCGCGAGTCGATTCTTGGCGTCTTCCAGTCCGGCCTTGTCATCCTTCGCGGGGGACTCGTACGTTTTCGCGGCGAGCTTGATCGCGTCGGCCGCGTTGAGTTGTGATTGAAGGAATTCGAAACGGTACTGGTCACGGCGGGCGATGCCTTCGGGGTCCGTTTCGGCATCGATCTTTTGGCCTTTCATCGCTTCAAGCTTGCCACGCAGGTCACTCACGATTGCGTCAAATGTTTTGGCCGCCTCGAGATAAGATTGGCGGGCTTCGGAAAGCTTCAGCTTGTCACTGGCACTGTTACCACGCGAGGCGGCGAGCAATTGTGCCGCACGAATCATTTGCAACTTGCCAAGTTGCAAACGCGCTTCGCTGACGCGGGGGTGAGAACTGTCGGAACTGATGAATCCTTGCAGCGATTTTTCCGCTTCGGCAAAGGCGTTGTCGCGACCGTCAGAACTGTTCGTGTGGATCGCTTGATCGATAAACGTCTGTGCTTTTTCAAGCGGGATCGCCTTGACGAAAGAAGGGTCAATCCCGGCGATGTTCTGGGCGCGGTCTAAGTACTGAATTGCGGTGTCGTAATAGCCGATGTTGCGAAGCTGTTTGACGAAGCGTTCGGCGGGTTCACCCTCGGCGGCATCAACGTTTGCCGCGATAAACGGTATCGCCATTGCAACCGGTAGTGCCAACAAACGCTGCCATGTTATCCGACGCTTCGCCGAGACATTCGAGGGGCAGCCCAACGTCGCGTCTGATCGACTGGTTGTTAGATTTGACATGTTGACCGGTTAAATCTGTCAGGGTGGGATGAAAAGGTTGCCGGCGGGGATCTGCGGTCGACAATAAAGGATAAGGTGGCACTGAGCTTATGAAACTGTGCCGCGCCATTGGCGTTTCACTCGGTCGAGCTTTCCAATTTTATCGTAAATTCGAGCGACCGTCATTCAAGCATCCAATCGCTCATGACTAGCTTGCCTCATGCGGATTCCCTCACAATTTAACGATTCCAGCCTTTATGGCACCCGATCACGGGAAGCGGGGCAAACGCGTCGACGGACGCCGCCCCCCGGCGGAACGTCACGAAGGCTGGTCCGGATGGCGGTTGCGTTCGCATTGGTTGTGGTGGTGATGAGACAAGCACGCCAGCCAGGCATGTACGAAGTTTTCTTTGCAGATCCGCAATCGACCGTGAATGAAAACGCCGCCGCGAGCCAAGCGGGACATGTGATGCGTGTACCTCTAAAGGCGACACTGCCAGCTGGATCGAACACGGACAGCAATCCGACTTGGACGCTCGCTCCCCAGTGGGTGGAGCGAATGGATCTTGAATTGCAACGTGATTGGGTGGCGTCGTTGCTTTCGATCGAGAGCACGCTCCGACTTCCCTCCGCTGACCGGCCCTCTGACTGGCCCGCTGACTGGCCCGCTGACTGGCCCGCTGACTGGCCCGCTGACTGGCCCGCTGACGACGAAAAACAAAGCTTCCTTTGGCGCGGCGTTACGACGGATCAGGTCGAGCAGTCGGCAGAAATTTTGCGTGGAGTGTCGGGGACAGACGCCCCCCCGCAAACGATCGGCGTGCTTGAGCAGCTCGAGCAGCTTGCGAGTGATATCGAATCAGAAACTGTCACCCGAGCAAACCTCGTCAAATGGTCGCGATGGTGGCGTCCGACACTTGAGGCTCTTGACCAAGCCGCTTTGTCACGAGTCAAAGATGGGACATTTTGGAGCGGCGACGACAGCGACGCGTTCTATTTGCAATTGGCCCGCGTCGATCAACTCGGTACCTCGCATGCGATCGGCATTGGGACGGTGCAGCTGCTGCAGCAGCCAGACGTTTACCGTGGTCATGAGTTGCGTCTAAACGGTCATGTGAAACTGGCGGAGCGAATCACTGCGAAGGCAAACCGTTGTGGGATCGACGAGTACTGGAAGCTATGGGTGTTGCCTGATGATGGTGGCGTCAGACCGATGATTTTGATCACACCCACTATTCCACAGTCGATCCGGTTGATGCTTCAGCCGGACGGGACGCCCAGTCGCCAAGCAAGTATGTCACAGCAAGACCGTGTGGTCGCTGTAGGCAGGTTTATGAAACGTTTGCCCTATCGGTCTTCTGTCGGTGCGGATATCGCACCGGTATTGATCGGGCGGATCGAGTGGCCAAACACGAATGACGTTCTCGTCGCGACGGAGACACCGGAATTGTCTGCCCAGACTAAAGCAGAGAAACCAATCGCAGGGCTGACGAGGTTCGATTGGGGCGGAATTTTGATTGCGATCACGACGGGAGTGGTTTTAGCTTTTGTCTTAATGAATCGTGCGGCGAAGGAAGCCCAGCGGACACGTCAAATGCGACAAGCTTCACATCAGTTGACCGGTTTTGATGCTGCCAGATTAAACGTCACACTCGATGTCAATTCGGAGGATGCGCCATGAACTTGCGGCAGGCGATCATCGTGTTTTTATGCTGCTGTGGTGTTGCACTTCAATCACCGCTGGTCAGTGCAAGTTCAGCGTTAGAACTGCTCGGCGGTTTTGATCGTCAGCGTGTCCAAGCTTGCTATCCCGTTGACGATGCTGGGTCTGCTGCCGAGATGGCAAAATTGCTGTACCGGTTACGTGGGACGAACGAAGAACAGTTACAGAAACGCGTGACGCGATCGACGGACAGCAGCGTCGCAGGCACACCCGTCCCTGGCGACGTCGTCCAAGTTGATGGATCGATCGATGCGATCAAGCAGTATCCGTTGCCGGAGGATCTGCGTGAATACTTGGAGATGCCAGCCTTCCAGGAAGTCGTACTATCGACAGAAGCTGGCTTCAAAGTATCCGTTTTCGCACCGCCATTGGCCGGGCAAATTGCGAAGGGGGATCGGATTTCGGCGACAGCAATTTTGGTTGCCCGCGCTGACGAGTCGATCGCTTATGCGGCGGGGCGACTGGCTTGGTATCCGAAGCAGCCCACACGTGAGGGTTGGAAGCTGTTGGCCGGTGTTGATTTCGATCTGAGCTTGATCGCCGGAGCTGCATCGCGAAATCGACGAGTGCTCGAAGCCGATGACCATGACGCGTTCTACGGACTGTTGAATGCGTCTGCGAAAGTCCAAGCGGATTCGACCTTTGCAGGTCAGAACGCTACCGACGTCGACCCGGTCGCACTCCTGACGAAACCGGCAGAGTTCTACGGAGAATGGATCGAAATGGATGCCTCTACGGTACGGATTTCGCAGATCGCAATCGATTCCGCCGAGATCGCACAACAGCTGGGGCAGGATCATTATTTCCAAATCGACGCCAGCGGTGATCTCGGCAAAAAATCTTGCAGTTGCAACGTGCCGAAGGCGAGATTGGTCCGCCGATTCAGATGAGCGGGACCTATCCGATTACGTTCGTTGCGGTGAAGTTACCGGCATTTTTGGAAAAAGAATTTGCGCGGCAAAACGCCCTGGTTGCGTTGGTCAGCTATCCGGTTTCGGTCAAAGGTTTTTTCTATCGTTTGTGGAGCTATCGAAACGCGTTCATGACCAAAGAGGGTGGCGGCAAGCAGGTGGGCCCGTTGATCGTCGCCGCAACCTGGAATTCTCGCTTGGATCCGAGCCTTGATGAGCCATCCGGGATTGCCTGGTTCGGCTATACTTTGGCCTTTGTAATCCTTATGGCCGTCGTCGCGACCGTGATTTGGCAATCAAAAAACTCACGCCAAGACGCCGCGATCCGCAAGCGGAACCGGAAACCGGTTTTGATCGATTTACCGAGCGATCTGTCCGGCAACTTTTCGGGGATGCCTGACGTTGATCCGGAAAGCCCACCATCAGTTGATCGGGATCCATGACACAGCTGTCAATTTGGTCTCGACGGACGCAAAACTTTGCATCGTGCAAGGCCACTTGACCGCCGTCGCCAGGTGGAGAGGATGGTGCGCTAGATCGGCGGGACGGCCGCCGCGATGGTTTTGAACCCTCTAACGCCAAAGAAGACCACCATGCGTCGCGCAAAAATTTCGATTATCGGAGCCGGAAATGTAGGAGCGACCTGTGCGCATTGGTGCGCCTCGGCCGAACTCGGCGACATCGTCCTGCTCGATATCCCACAAACCGAAGACATGCCAGCCGGTAAAGCGCTGGACCTGATGCAGTCGTCGCCGATCATGGGGTTCGATTCCAACGTCATCGGTACCACCAACTATGACGATACCGCGGACAGCGACGTGATCGTCGTCACCGCCGGAATTCCACGTAAACCAGGAATGAGCCGCGACGATTTGTTGGCGACCAACGCCAAGATCGTGACCAGTGTCGGCGAGCAAATCAAAAAGTCGAGCCCCAACGCCGTCGTCATCGTCGTCAGCAATCCGCTTGACGCGATGGTCCAGCAGATGTGGAAAGTCACCGGTTTTGAGCCCGCGAAGGTTTGTGGCCAAGCAGGTGTTTTGGATACCGCGCGATATCGCACGTTCTTGGCAATGGAGCTGGGCGTTAGCGTCGAAGACATCAGCGCTCTGCTGATGGGCGGCCACGGCGACACGATGGTTCCGATCCCAAGCTGCACCAGCGTCGGCGGGATTCCTGTGACCCAGTTGATCGACCCAGCCCGCTTGGAAGAAATCGTCGAACGCACCCGTAAAGGTGGTGCCGAGATCGTGTCGCTGCTGAAGACCGGTAGTGCTTACTACGCACCGGCTGCGGCGTGTGCGCAAATGGTCGAAGCGGTTGTCAAAGACAAGAAGCGTTGCATCCCCGTCGCCGCATTGTGCGACAAGGAATACGGCGTTGGCGGCTACTACGTCGGCGTTCCCGTCATCATGGGCAGCGGCGGTGTTGAGAAGGTCATCGAGCTGAGCCTGACCGAATCGGAAACGGCTGATTTCAAAAAGAGCGTCGATGCCGTCAAAGGCTTGGTCGCGACGATGGACGAATTGCTAAGCGCGTAACGACTTGGCATCGTGCTGATCGAACGTGCTGATCTAAATCGGCAACCTATCAAGTAGCAACTCGGCCGGTGTTAAAACCGGCCGTTTTTGTTGGCCAGCATCGGGATGGGCGATCTGCCTACGGTGCTTCTAGCCCAGCCATCTCGCAAAGGTGGGCATCGGCGACCGGTTGTGGGCAGCTCCAGACAAGAAAGAAAAACGCTTGCTGACAAAACCGGGCGACCGGATGTTCTTTCATCAGTCCAGCGCCTTTCGCGGTGGTCATCGCTGCCGCAGTGGTTCGTTGTACCAGTCGGTTGGCTTGATGCCGTAGCTCGGTCAGGTTGACATCGGCTGGTGATTCGCAAGCGTCGAGAAGCTGCTCGAGCAGTATCTCGTGTTCTGCGTTCAAGCTGTCGGTGATGGTGGTGAGGCTTGGTCGCTTTGTCGATTCGGCCGTCATGTATTCCAAAGCCGCCAGTGACAAACCGAGCGCGAGGGCGGATGTTTGAAGTCCCCCTGCACCGCCGGTTTTCTTGGTCGCGTCTGACTTTGCCGACAAGACCTCGTCGGTTGGTCCCGCGATCACAAACGCAGACTTGATTTCAACGGAATCGAGGCGAACGGCATCCGTACAACTGGCTTCCATAGCGATCATTGCTGCGCCAGGTCCTGAATGTAGGTTCGGTGCTATCGCGTCGACCAAGGCAAGAATCTGTGCCCCGTCACTCAGGCTGGCGCCGACCACGATCCAGTCAACGTGTTTTGCGCCAGTGACCCAGGGGATCGAGCCGTTTAAGCGGTAGCCGCCTTCGATCGGTTCGGCAGTGACTGCCGGAGTGGCCAAGTGCCGTCGGCTTGTGGTCAAGTGACTGATACCGACCGATGCGATTCGTTTGCCGCTGGAAAGTTGCTCGATGATTGCTTCGTGGTCGCTCGCGATAGGACTCGCGAGTAGGCGTTTGAGCGCGCCGAGATGCTGGGTGATGATGAACGTGGTCACCAGGTCTGCTTTGGCCAGTGTGATCAGCGTTTCGAGTTGTTGTCGAGCCGGCCATGATGAGAGGCCGGCTAGCCCGCGAAGGATTCCGAACTCGCCACAAGCGGAGAGAGACAGCCCAGGCCAGTTTTTGACGGAGTGCCAACGCGGAGCCAATTCTGCTAGCTGCTTGGCGAGGACATCGAGTTTTGGAGCAGTGTTCTGGTTCATGTCTGCGATCATACCCAGCATCGGGATCCACAACAGAGGCTGTATTGGCGGATAGGACGCCGCAATTTGAGGGTTTTCTTGATTGGGCCCCCGTCATTGTTAAGAAGTATCAACAATAGGAAGGCCCGGTTTGGCGGAGCCAGGCATCCGGCGGGATTTCGATTTCCCGGCCGTTTAACGGGTCAGTCTTGGACGGCTGGCTAACGTTTCGTTGTTCGTAATCTAAACCAACGCAATGATTGAATTGATCCGTTCGATTTATCCCGACAACGTTCAGGAAGTCCAGGCCGGGATCGAAGCTCTGATCGAGAAGTACGGCATCGAGATCAAGGCTGCCGCGAAACAGGGGCCAGATCGATTGTCCGAGAAAGATTCGATCTTGATCACCTACGGCGACAGTTTTCGCTGTGATGGGATCAGTCCGTTGCAATGTTTGCGTGCTTTTGCCGAAGAGCATCTTGGCGAGTGTGTTAGCGCGATCCATTTGCTGCCCTGTTTTCCCTACACTTCCGACGACGGGTTCAGCGTCCAGGATTACTACGAGATCGATCCGGCACTCGGAAACTGGTTCGATATGGAAGAGCTCGGTGAGTCGTACGATTTGATGTTTGACGCAGTGGTGAACCATATCTCGAAAAGCTCGGATTGGTTCCAGGGATACTTGAACGGGGATGCCACGTACGCGGATTACTTTATCGCCGCCGATCCGACCGCGGATTATTCGTCCGTAACCCGCCCGCGGGCCTTGCCACTGTTGCATCCGTTTCAGCGAGGTGACGAAACCGTGCATGTATGGACGACGTTTTCAGAAGACCAAGTCGATTTGAACTTTCACAGCCCGCGGGTGTTGTTGGCGGTGATTGACGTCTTGCTGTTTTATGTCGCGCGTGGCGCAAAGTTTATTCGTCTGGATGCGATCGCGTTTATCTGGAAGGAGCTCGGCACCAGTTGTATGCACCTACCGCAGACCCATGCGATCATTCAGCTCTGTCGTGAGGTGATCGAGCAATTGGATCCCGGTGTCGCGATCATCACCGAAACCAACGTGCCGCACAAGGAAAATATCTCGTACTTCGGTGACGGCACGGACGAAGCACACTTGGTTTACAACTTCACGCTGCCGCCGCTGCTGATGTATTCGTTGCATCAGCAATCGGTCGACACGCTGACCCAGTGGGCCAAGTCGCTGGTTTTACCGAGCGACCAAGTTTGCTTCTTTAATTTCACCGCCAGTCATGATGGTGTTGGAGTGCGTCCACTGCAAGGGATTGTTGAGAACGACGAGATCAATCAGCTTGCCGAGATCGCCCGCGACCATGGCGGCTTTGTTTCGATGCGTGACAACGGGGATGGGACCCAGTCGCCCTACGAAATCAATTGCAATTACTTTGACTTTGCGACCGATCCGGCGATGCCGGACGACACGCGTGTGCAACGATTTTTGTTGACTCAGTCAGTGATGTTGGCGATGCCCGGGGTGCCGGGAATTTACTATCACTCCGTCATTGGATCTGAAAACGATCGTCAGGCCGCGATTGATTCAGGGATTAACCGCCGGATCAATCGGGCAAAGTTGAACCTTCGCCAACTTGCAGGCGAACTCGACCAGCAAGAAAGCATTCGTGGAAAGGTGTTTGGTCGCTACAAGGCGATGCTGCATGCTCGCGGGGAACACGCGGCGTTCGACCCTTTCGGTAAAGCGGAATACGAGTCCTCCGGCCCCGTGTTTGTGATCACACGGACGGCAGACGAGCTGACGTTGTTCGCTGCACACAACTTTTCGGACCAACAACAAGTGATCTTATTGCCATCCGGTGAGCTGACGGATGCTTTGACGGGCGAATGTTTTGGGAGCCGTAGTACCGAAGAGTGCGCGGTGACGCTACAACCATTCGAGTTTAAGTGGTTGAAAACGTCCTAACCCATCTCCCAACGCAGCCTGATGAATGTTTTGATCGTCCCGGACAAGTTCAAAGGATCGCTCACTGCCAGCGAAGTGATCGTGGCGATCGAATCAGGTTTACGTCGCCAACAGCCTGGCATCAACTTGCACCACGTTGTCGCATCGGACGGAGGTGACGGGTTCTTGGAAGCTGTCGCGGAGTGTCGCGCTGGGTTGGAAATGGTTGAGTGCAGGACTTGCGATCCGCTGGGGCGATCGATCGTGGCCGAATATGGTTGGGACGCCGAAAACGCGACGGCCTATGTCGAAATGGCGCGTGCAAGCGGCATGGAATTGCTGGATGTGGAGGAACGCAATCCGGCAGTCGCGTCGACCGAAGGCACCGGTCGTTTGATCGTTGACGCGATCAAGAATGGTGCCAAAAAAGTCTATGTCGGTTTGGGCGGTAGTGCGACCAATGATGGCGGATGCGGAATCGCCAAGGCCTTCGGCTATCGATTCGTCGATGGTGTCGGAGAAACGGTCGATCCAGTAGGCGGGCGTTTGCACGAGATCCGCCGAATCGATTCGTCAGCGGTGTTGGAAGGGCTGTCCGACGTGCAGGTCATCGCGGTCAACGATGTCTCGAATCCTTTGCTAGGCTCGCAGGGGGCGGCGCGCGTCTATGCCCCGCAAAAAGGTGCCGATGCGGCAATGGTCAAGCGTCTGGAAATTGGGCTGAACCATTTGCAGTCCGTTGTGGTCACACAGTTGCAACTCGACGAAGGAGACGAGCCTGGCGCTGGTGCGGCCGGCGGGACTGGGTATGGGCTAAAGGTGTTCCTTGGTGGTCAGTTCATTTCTGGCGTTGAGTTCGTCTTGGCGTTGGCTGGTATGGAGCGTTTGTTGGCCGGGGGGAAGATCGACTTGATCATTACTGGCGAAGGTCGCATTGATGATCAGACCAGTTACGGAAAACTCGTTCGTGGTGTCGCCGATGTGGGGCGGAAGTACGGTGTTCCGGTGAAGGCGATCTGTGGTGTGCTGGAGATGAAGGAGCGTTCGGTCGAGGACCTGGGGCTGGAGGCTGTGGTGCAGATCCACGATCCGGCAAGGCCGATCGAAGAGACGATTGAGCAAGCGGCGTCGCTGGTGCAAGCGGCAGCGGCGAAGTTGCTGGCGGGATGAGAAGGATCGGCTAAAGCCTAGACTCCAACGGGTTGTTGGAGTTCGATTAGAGAGAGGTGACTTGTGAGTGTGGTGTTGGCGGTGGAGCCGCAGCTTGGCTGTGACGAGTTCATTGATGTGCTGAAGCGTTCGACGCTTGCGGAGCGACGGCCGGTCGATCGACTTGATGTGATCGAAGGAATGCTTCGCCAAGCGGATGTGATCGCGACAGCACGTGACGCATCAGGTTTGCTCGTAGGAGTGGCCCGGTCGATCACCGATTTTCATTACTGCACGTACCTGTCGGACTTGGCGGTCGATGTGCAGTGTCAGCGTCAGGGTATTGGCAAGCGGCTGATTGAGTTTTCGCATCAGCAGGCTGGCCTGGCGACGAATTTGATTTTGCTTGCGGCACCGGCGGCGGAGAGCTATTACCCGCACATCGGGATGCAGTCACACGGTTCGTGTTGGATCCGGCGAGCTCAGTAGGCTGCGGATGTTTTTGTAGGGAAACGGTGCGGGGAGGGACTCATCGCTTCGTCCACTACGGTTGGAACGCTGCGGGGTGATCATAGAAAAAGCCTCCCATCGGCGAACCGATGGGAGGCTTTCGTTATTTAGCAATCGAAGCGGAGTGCTTAGTTAGCTGGTGGGAACAGCGGGCCTTCGCCGCTTCCGAGTCCACCCTTCAGCTCGCCTTCTTGTGCAGGCACTTCGCTTGCTTCGGCGGCTTCGGCAGCAGCTGCTGCACGCTCTTCTTCTTCGCCCCACTCGACACGTTTGAGCGACAGACCGATCTTTCGTTCGTCGGTATCGACACGCAGGACTTTGACTTCGATTTCGTCGCCAACTTTGACAACTTCTTCTGGGTTTTCGACTTTGTGCTCAGCCAATTCGCTGATGTGCAGCAAGCCTTCCAGGCCGTCTTCCAGACCGATGAAGACACCGAAGTTGGTGATCTTGGTGACGGTACCCTTGACCAGTTGGCCAGGTTGGTACTTGTCTGGAATGTCGCCGTCCCATGGGTCGTTGTCCAGTTGCTTCAGGCCGAGGGCGATACGACGGCGTTGCTCGTCGACGCTCAACACGCGGCACTGAAGTTCTTGGCCTTTTTCCAGGACTTCGCTTGGGTGACCGATTTTGCGGGTCCAAGACATGTCGCTGACGTGAAGCAAGCCGTCGATGCCTTCTTCCAGTTCGATGAACGCACCGTAGTTGGTGAGGTTGCGAACCTTGCCGTTGACATCCGAACCTTCTGGGTAACGTTCGAGGACGTCTTCCCAGGGGTTCTTTTGGGTTTGCTTCATACCCAGTGAAAGCTGTTGGCCTTCGGGGTCGACACCCAAGATCTTGACTTCGATCTTGTCGCCGATGTTGACCAGTTCGCTGGGGTGATTGACGCGTTTGGTCCAGCTCATCTCGCTGATGTGAACCAGGCCTTCGATGCCTGGTTCCAGTTTGACGAACGCACCGTAGCTCATCACGTTGACGACTTCGCCCATGTGGTTCGAATCGACAGGGTACTTCTGTTCGATGTTTTCCCATGGGTTGCGGTCTTTCTGCTTCAGACCCAAAGCGATCTTTTGCTTTTCGCGGTCGATGTGCAGAACCTTGACTTCGATTTCTTGGTCGATCGAAACCATTTCGGTTGGGTGCGAGATACGCTCCCAAGCCATGTCGGTGATGTGCAACAGACCGTCGATGCCGCCCAGGTCGACGAACGCACCGAAGTCGGCGATGTTCTTGACGATACCTTTGCGGATTTGGCCGACTTCGAGTTCTTGCATCAAGAACGCACGATCTTCTTCGCGCTGGTTCTCGATCAGCGAACGACGGCTGATGACGATGTTGCGGCGGGTGTCGTCGATCTTCAAGACTTCGGCTTGGATCACGCGGCCGATGAAATCGCCGATGTCGCCGGGGCGACGGATATCCACTTGGCTGCCTGGCAAGAAGACATCGACGCCGATGTTGACCAGCAAACCGCCCTTGATTTTGCGGATAACCCAACCGGTAACGACTTGGCCTTCGCCGATCGTCGAGATGATCTTTTCCCACTCGATGATCTTCTCGGCTTTTTCCTTACTCAGGGAGATCATCCCGTAAGGATCGTCAGCAGCACCGTAGTTGTCCTCCATCTCTTCGATCAGGACGCGAACGATGTCGCCAACTTTGGGCTTGGGCTCTTCGGGACCCCATTCGTTCAGGTTGACGGTACCTTCGCTCTTGAAGCCAACGTCAATCAAGGCCCACTCGTCGTTCATTTCGACGATCTTGCCGTCGACGATCTGGCCTTGGCTGTAATCCTGCTGCTCGGCATGCTGCAGAAAATCGAGCAGCCAATCTTCCGTTTCCTCTTCTGGCGCTAGGCTCGCCAGATCGTCGAGCATGTCGTCGTCTTCGAGGGAACGGATCAGATTGCGGTTAACCATGTGTCTTTCCGGTTGAATCGATACAAGCAGCGCTCACGAAGGGTGCGAATGGCAGATGCGTCTGGAGACCACTAGCGTGGGGTCTCGAGCCAGACGCCGCGAAGGAGGAGAGGTGTCCATCGTTCGCAAAAGGCGATCGCTGTGACTTGCTCGCGGCAGATTCAGGGGGTTGGTGGAGTAATTTGAACGCTTTGCACGTCGTTCGATTCGCAAAAGGTTGCTAAAGATGCGATCGAAGGCAGTCGAAGAGCCGGTTTATTCGGCAATCGAGGCAAAGTCCGGGCAACTTACCCGGATCCAATTCGCGTGAAGCTAGCAGACACCGCTACTGGCGGCAATGGCAAGTCGGCAGTTCTCGCCGATTGTTCTCAAGGCAGGCCGATGTGTTCTTCAGACAGACTGGATACTCCTCCATTCGGCTGGAGTCGTTTCGTCAGTCCAACCTGTCTGATTTTGATCGGTCCGAACCGGCAAAATAGTCCGATTTTGCCGTTCCGGTTTCAGTTTTCGATCGCAGCAGGCGGCATGCAAGCCGTACTGGCGATCTTGCGATCACTCTTCAGCGACGTTGACGTAGACCTTCAACGCGTCTTTTTCTTCGACCAGCAGACGCATCATTTCCTGGTAGTTGTCCAGGCCCTCGACGGGGTGGGTCAGGATCTTTTCCAAGACGCCGGGGAACATCATCTCGCCCAAAGCCAGGTCGCGGATGCCGCTTTCGAAGTGCGTGCGGTTGCCGTTGACGCTGCCGAGGAGGAGCTTGTTGCCCAGAACCCAGTTCAGGTTGACGCTGTCGGAAGGGATTTCCAGATTCTTGTCGCCGCCGGTGATGCTGGTCCAGACGACCACACCGTTGTGTCCGACATGCTGCATCGCTTGGAATGCCAGCGTGCTGCTGCCGGTCGCGTCGACGATCAAGTCTGGCTTGCCCGTCTTCTTGACGAGGTCTTCCATCGAGGTTTCGCGGGTGCTGATATAGTTCGCTTCCATCCCGGTGACGATGTCACTTTTCAGGTTCGGAGCTTCACCGCGTGCCAGCGTGTAGACTTCCAAGCCGCGCAGTTTCAGGATCAGCGTGGTCAGCAAACCGATCTGGCCCGAGCCCAAGACATAAGCCAGGCGTGGGCGCCAGACTTTCATCCGTTGTTGCGCTTCGTACGCTTGTTGGACCGCTTTGGCTGCACAGCTCATCGGCTCCATCAGCACGTGCAGGTGCTTCAGTCCTTCTGGGACTCGGACGATGTACTCTTCCTCGTCGACGAACTTTTCGGTCATGAAACCGTGGCGGAGGTTGATGCCGCGTTCGTAGTACGTCTCTTCGCTGGTCATGTCGTTGGTGCCGATCATGTCATAGATCGACCCGCCCGGGCGGCGAACGGTCGCGGTGACGTAATCGCCAGGCTTGACGCGGCGGACGTTCGGGCCGACTGCTTCGACGACGCCAAACGATTCGTGCCCGATGACCAAGTGGCTGTCACCTTCGGGGGCGTTGCCATAGAGGGCTTCGTTGATTTCTCGGTCGGTCGCGTCGACTCCGACTTTCAGCGTTTTCACCAAAACGCCATTGCCGTCGGGGAATGCGTCGAGGGTGGGTTCAGGGATCTCTGTCAGGTGGACGCTGTTGGGGGTGCCCGGTTTAACCGCGACGGCTTTCATGGCAAGTGGCTGCTGGAGAGGTCGTATGGAAAGGAATGCCGCAAGCAGATCGCTTCAGCTTTGAACGTTGGTAGGAAGGATTACAGGACACGTTGAATCGCGGAAAGCCCCTCTGTTCTGGCGGATGTTTATGACGCCCTAAAAGAATTCAAACGGGGAGAACAAAGGTTTCAATGCCCTGTAAAACGCGAATCCTACCAAGCGGCGGCGTCGTGCATTAGGGGGCGACGAACACGGCATTTTAACGTGTTTGGAGGTGTCGGTGGCGACCAGGTGGGGGTGGCGGATTAGCGACCGACGGAATTCCCGATGCTCCGAATAGACCCTGCAATGGTGCAGGGAGTGCCGTTAATGCGATTACATTGGGTGGTTCGCTTTGTTTTTTAACAACACTAGTTGTCAAAAATGCCGACGGTTGCAAGAGTAAGAGTAGTTGCGAGTCGAATACTCGCTGTAAATTCCTCCCTGCACCTTCGATTCTGGTCATGCGTACAGCTAACGGCAAGTCCGACAACTCGGCGGCCGATCATGCGGTTGTCCGCTCGGTCGACCGGGAGTTGCTGCGAGCGATCCCGGCGGGAGAGCTGGTGGGAATCGGCGAATTGATCGACAAGCTGGGTGTCACGGCGACGGCGGTTCGTCAACGCGTCGATCGAATGCTCGATCGCGGCCTGATCGAACGAGAGAAGGTGGTGGCTGGTCGAGGCCGACCGACATATCAGTACCGACTGACTGACCAAGGACGTCGCACCAATAGCGCCGACTCGACAGAGCTTGCTGAAGCAATGTGGCAGGAGGTGCTGGCGATCGAGGACCTCGAAGTTCGCGAGCGTTTGTTGGCAGGAATCGCCAAACGCCTCGGTAAAGAATACGCCAATCGGCTTCACGAAGCCCGTTTGGATGGCAGCGCACCGCTTGAAGATCGGATGCGTCTGCTGAGCAAGTTGCTTTCCGAACGCCGCGTCAATAGTGACGTTGTGTCCGAAGGCGAGCTGCCGGTTTTGGATATTAGTTCTTGTCCGTTTCCGACGCTTGCCAACGGCGAACACGATCATTCGATGTGTCGTCTGGAAGAGCTGTTGTTGTCCGAGGCATTAGGAAAACCAGTTCAGCTAAGCCAGTGTCGCAAAGACGGCGATGCGTGCTGCCAGTTCGCACCGGCGGAAACGCTCGAAGCGAAACCAATCGGAGTCAGCGGACGACTTCGCCAAACGGATGCCGAGCGGGAATCGTCCGCTGCGGAATCTGCCAACGTCTCGCGGGGCTGAGACGAGACGCGAGCCGAAATATGAACTCGGTCGCGATGCCCCACACGAATACCGAACATTTGTCATTCACAACGTTTCACACACCGAAGTCAACTTAAAGAAGTCAAGCGAATATGACGCACGTCTTGAAAATCGAAGACCTTCACGTTTCCGTCGGCGACAAGCCGATCCTGCGAGGCGTCAACCTGACCATCAATCACGGCGAGACCCACGCGCTGATGGGGCCCAACGGTAGCGGCAAAAGCACGCTCGGTTTGGCGATCATGGGGCATCCCGGATACGAAGTCACCGGCGGTTCGATCACACTTGATGGTGCCGACGTGCTGGACATGGAACCCGATGAACGAGCTCGCGCCGGGATCTTCATGGCTTTCCAACGCCCCATGGCAATCCCCGGCGTCAAGATGGCTGACTTCTTGCGTCACGCGACCACCAACGTTCGTCGCCCCGACCGAAAGGAAGGCGAAGAGCTGATCCCGATGCGTGAGTTCCGAAAAGAACTGAAGGACAAGATGGAGCATCTGCGGATGGACGTCGAGTTCGCACGACGTTACGTCAACGACGGTTTCTCCGGTGGTGAGATGAAGCGTGCCGAGATTCTGCAACTGGCAATGCTTCAGCCCAAGTTTGCTGTGCTGGACGAAACCGACTCCGGTTTGGACGCCGACGCGGTTCGCTTGGCCAGCGAGTCGATCGCTGACATCGGTCATCAAAAGATGGGTCTGTTGATCATCACCCACCACGACAAACTTTTGGAACACAACCCACCGCAATTCACCCACGTGATGTTGGGCGGACGGCTTGTCGAAACCGGCGGCAAGGAGTTGGCCGAAGAACTGCACCGCCACGGATACGACCGCATTCGCAAGGCGTACCCAGAAGCGGAAGCACGCAACCAAGAGATGCTCGCCGAAGAAGCGATCGTCTAATTCGTCAGGCACGGTCACTTTGCCATGCTTGATTGCCAACAAAACACTTCACTCCAGGTCGTGGAGATCAAATAGAACGATGAGCACCGACGCACCAAGTAAGCCAGAAATCGGCGAAATCAATAAGTACAATTTCCGCACCGAAACCAAAGGTGTGTTCAAAGCCAAAAAGGGTTTGAACCGTGAAATCGTCAACCAGATTTCGGACATCAAAGACGAACCCGATTGGATGCGCGAGTTCCGCTTGCGCTCACTGGAAATCTTTGAATCGAAGCCGATGCCCAAGTGGGGCGGAAGCATCGACATCGATTTCCAAGACATCTTTTACTACCTCAAGCCGACCGAACAACAAGGCCGTACTTGGGATGACGTTCCCCAAGAGATCAAAGACACCTTTGACAAGTTGGGCATCCCCGAAGCCGAGAAAAAGTTCTTGGCCGGTGTGAAGGCACAGTTCGAAAGTGAAGTCGTTTACGGTTCGCTGGAAGAAGACCTTGCCAAGAAAGGCGTGATCTTCACCGACACCGACACCGCCGTTCGCGAGCATCCAGAATTGCTGCGTGAATACTTCGGCAAAATCATTCCGCCAGAGGACAACAAGTTCGCTGCACTCAACAGCGCGGTTTGGTCGGGTGGTTCGTTCATCTACATTCCCAAGGGTGTGACGATCGATTTCCCATTGCAAGCGTATTTCCGCATCAACGCGGAAAGCATGGGCCAATTCGAGCGGACGCTGATCTTGGTCGATGAAGGAGCCAACGTGCACTATGTCGAAGGCTGCACCGCTCCGATGTACAGTACCGAAAGCTTGCACAGTGCGGTTGTCGAAGTCGTTGTCAAACGCAACGCCCGTTGCCGTTACACCACGATCCAGAACTGGGCGAACAACATCTACAACCTGGTGACCAAGCGAGCGTGGGCCTATGGCGACGCGACCATGGAATGGGTTGACGGAAACTTGGGCAGCAAGTTGACGATGAAGTACCCCGCCGTGCACATGAAAGAACCCGGTGCCCGCGGAGAGATCCTGTCGATCGCTTTCGCAAGTGCTGGTCAACACCAAGACGCCGGTGCCAAGCTGGTTCACGAAGCGCCCAACACCACGGGCCAGATCATCAGCAAAAGTATCAGCAAGAATGGTGGCCGCAGCAGCTACCGTGGCTTGGTCGCGGTTCAACCCGGTGCTCACAACAGCAAGAACAACGTTGTCTGTGACGCATTGATTTTGGACCCGGAAAGCCGCAGCGATACGTATCCGTACATCGAAATCAGCGAGCAAGACGTCCAGATCGGACACGAGGCCAGCGTTTCGCGGATCGGCGAAGAGCAGATGTTCTACTTGTTGTCGCGTGGTCTGACCGAGCAAGAGGCCAGCACGATGATCGTCAATGGTTTCATCGAGCCGCTCGTGAAAGAACTGCCGATGGAATACGCCATCGAAATGAACCGCCTGATCCAACTTCAAATGGAAGGCAGCGTCGGTTAGTCCCGACGCAACACACTTCGGTGGTGATGACGAATCGGCAAGACGGTCACCACCGAAGAGCTTTCGCGCGGGCCGCGAATGACGCGCCCGACATCATGTTTGTTTGACGCCGCGGTGACCGCGAGCGCAACCCAGGCTGCACTTACAAATCCTCCCATAACATTCAATGTCATCTTCCACTGTTCACGCGTTCGATGAAGCCGGATTCGAAGCGTTGCTAGATCACGTGGCCGAGCCAGATTGGCTGGTCGCACTGCGTCGCGAAGCGTTCGAGCACGCTTCCAAAATGGATTGGCCGCACCGCCGGCACGAAGAATGGATCCGCACTGATATCCGCACGTTCCAGCTGAATAAATACGGGCTGCCAAACTTCGCCGGTGCCGAAGCACTGCCGAACAGTCCGCACCAACTGGTCGAAGGCGTCGAGCTTGGTGGCCGAATCGAAACCGTCGATAGCGGTGTCGTGACGCACAGCTTGTCACAAGAATTGGCTGACAAGGGCGTCGTGTTTGGTCCGCTTAGCGAAATTGCCAACTCGCATCCCGATCTGGTTCGCCCGCACCTGTTCACCGCGTTCGACCCTGATCATGACAAGTTCGCTGCTCTGCACGCGGCGTTCATGTCCGGTGGGCAATTCCTTTACGTTCCACGTGGCGTCACCATCACTCAGCCTTTGCACATCGGTTCGATCATGACCGATGGCGGCACCGACACGACTCACACTTTGGTTGTGGTCGAAGAAGGCGCCGAGGCGACCGTACTGCATGAGTCAAACAGCCTGGACCCGAACGCCGGTGGGTTGCACCTCGGTTCGATCGAGCTGATTCAAAAGCCAGGCTCTCATCTGCGTTTCGTAAGCTTGCAAGAGTGGGGTCACAAGGCATACCACTTCGCACAGCAAAAAGCGGTCATTGACCGCGATTGCACTCTGCAGTGGACGATTGCCGCAATGGGATCGATGCTGTCAAAAGTGAACCAAACCGTCGATCTGGTCGGCCCCGGTGCGGACAGCCAAGTCAACGGCGTGATGTTCACCGAAGGTCGCCAGCACTTGGCCTATCACACCCAGCAACACCACCGCGCGCCGAGCTGTCACAGTGACTTTTTGTATAAGTCCGCACAGCAGGATAAGAGTCGCACGGTATGGCGTGGAATGATCAAGGTTGACCCGATCGCCCAAAAGACAGACGGTTATCAGCGAAACGACAACTTGGTTCTTTCGCCAGCGGCGCGTGCGGATTCGATCCCAGGATTGGAAATCGAAGCCGATGATGTGCGTTGCACGCACGGTAGTACGACCAGCAAGGTCGATGAGGAGCAAATTTTCTACGCCCGCTGCCGTGGATTCACGCAGAAGGAAGCAACCCGTATGATCGTGACGGGATTCTTCCAGCAGATCTTTGACCGAATCACGATTGAAAGTGTGCGGGAAGCCCTCGGCGCCGCCATCGCCCGCCAAGTTCGCGAATACGAGTAAGACAATGGCTTTAGCAGAAGACAAGGTCCGTGAATCACTAAAGCAGGTGATTGATCCGGAACTATTCGTTAACATTGTAGACCTGGGATTGATTTACGTCGTCAACATCTTGGATGAGAAGGAAGATGGACGCCACGATGTCCAGGTCGAGATGACAATGACCAGTCCCATGTGCCCGGCAGGACCGCAGTTGGTTGCCGGCGCAAAGGCGGCCGCTGAAGAACTCGAAGAAGTGGACTCCTGCGAGGTCAAAGTGGTGATGGATCCCCCTTGGTCGCCTGATCGTATGACGGATGAGGCAAGGGATCATTTGGGTATCTTTTAGGAAGGGATTGTGTTTTGAAAATCTTCGTCGGTGAGTTTGTCTGCGGAGGCGGATTAGTCGGGGCAACCGACGAAGCAGGTCTGGATGACTTGCGAAGCGAAGGCGAAGCGATGCTCCGTGCACTTGTCGCGGACGTCTCACTATTTGCCGAAACCGTCGTGGTGCTCGACGAGCAACTCGAGGTCGATTGCAACGCAACGACGAAGATTCAATTTGACACGTCGATGCCGCTTTGGGCTCAGTGGGCTGAAGCGGCAAAGGGCTGTGACGCCGCGTTGGTGATCGCACCAGAAGTCGACGGATTGTTGGCCAAAGGTGTCGGCGTGCTTCGCAGTGCCGGAGTCGACGTGATCGCTGGCAGTGGTGACTTTCTTCGCGTCGCCAGCGATAAGCTGCTGACCGCCCAATTGCTACACCGTGCCGGGGTCGCACACCCGCCCTATATCGCGACAGAAGATGAACGCATGATCGGTGTTTTGGCCGATAGCTCGCGGTTTGTGATCAAGCCACGTGACGGCTGTGGCACCCAGGCGATCGAAACATTCGACGACTTCCGCGATGCAAGAAAAGCGTTGAAGTCGAACTCGATCATGCAGGGATGGATGAGCGGGAAAAGTATCTCGATCTCCTATCTTGCGTCCGGGAACTATCAAACGTTTCTGCCGGCTGTCTCTCAGGTTATCAGCGATGGTGACTGTCACTACACCGGCGGTTGTGGACCGCTCGATGACGAATCGCAGCGACGGGCGACTGCTGTCGCATCACGCGCAATCGCGGCAATGCCGCCGACGGCACGCGGTTTCGTTGGTCTCGACCTGATTCTCGGCGACGAACCCAGCCAAGACTGTGTGATCGAAATCAATCCGCGTTTGACGACTTCGTACGTCGGACTGCGTGAAATGATCCACGGCAACATTGCCGCACGTCTATTCGACTTGGAAACCGGTCCGGTCCGATGCAAAGCGACGGTGGATTCCGTTCGCTGGACACGTGATGGCCAAGTCGAATTCGATGCTCCCTTGTTGACCTAGACGATACGGCAGGTCGACTTGCGATGACACCGTTGCGACGAAGTGCCGATAATGCATTGGTTGGCATCGACATCGGCGGCGCCAATTTGAAGTACGCCGACAATCAAGGTCGCACGCTCGCGGTGGATTTTCCGCTCTGGCGCAAGTCGGATGACTTGGCCAAACAGTTGATCGAAGACCTACGAAGTTTTGCCCCGCTTGAACGATTGCTGGTCACGATGACTGGGGAGCTTGCGGACTGTTTCCTGGACCGCGGGATTGGCGTTCGACACATTGTCGATCATGCGAATCAAGCTGCTGACGCTGTTGGCGTACCGCTTTCGATCTATGGCGTCGGCGGGCGCTGGTACTCGCCTAGTCAGGCAAGGGACGAATCGGATCATGTGGCGGCGGCCAACTGGCATGCCCTGGCAGCGTTCACCGGTTTGGATATCGAAAGCGACGGTCTGGTGTTGTTAGTTGACATCGGCAGCACGACGAGTGATTTGATTCCAATTCGTGACGGAAAGGTCGCGACGGAGGCTGTGACGGACTTCGATCGTTTGTGTGAAGGATCGCTGGTTTATGTCGGCGGCCAACGTACGCCGGTTTGTGCTCTGGTTGATCGCTTGCACATCGAGGGTCGCAGCGTTCCAGTGATGCGAGAAGTGTTCAGTACGATGGACGACGTTCGGTTGTTGCTTGGCTTTGTCAAACCCTCGGCATCTTGTGAAACGGCTGACGGATCACCGCGGGATTTATTT
The DNA here is from genome assembly GCF_002251265.1 of Rhodopirellula sp. MGV. Taxonomy (NCBI): domain Bacteria; kingdom Pseudomonadati; phylum Planctomycetota; class Planctomycetia; order Pirellulales; family Pirellulaceae; genus Rhodopirellula; species Rhodopirellula sp. MGV. The sequence continues at coordinate 50,418 of NZ_NPDI01000046.1, forward strand.
CATTCGGCGAATCGGTTGGCGCGAATGGTCGGACTTGGTCATCGAGAAGTGAGTCTCGAGTCTGCGGGGGACTTGGCCCTGCAAGTGCATCAAGCTGCTCGCAAGGCGGTACACGATGGCCTGGAACGGTTGAAGTCAGACTATCCGTGGATTGCAAACGCACGGTTGGTTTTGTCCGGGCATGCAGACGACTTAGTAAGTGGCAACTTCGATGCGGTCTCTTTGTCAGCACTGCTTGGTGTCGACCTGTCACGGTGTGCTCCTGCGTATGCGCTCGTTCGCTTATGGGAGGCAAACGCTTGCGTCGCGTCGTAAAGCTTGGCGGCAGCTTGCTATTGCAGCCCCAGTTGGTCAGTGGCCTGCGAACTTGGTTAGCAGACCAGACTCCAGCGAGTAATCTGATGATTGCGGGCGGCGGACAATTGATTGATGCCGTCCGTGAACTTGATGGGATTTATCGGAGCGACTCGCCCTGGGTGCACTGGCAGTGTGTCGAATTGTTACGAACGACGATCGGCTGGTTGTCGCAACAGCTACCTGAAATGCAGTTCATCACAACCCCAGCGCAGTTCGAAACGCTCCGGTCTCCTGAATTGCCCAACGGAAATTACTTGCTGCAAGTTGATTCTTTCTACAACCGCGGTGTCGACCCGATTTTGCCTGAAGATTGGCGAACGACGACTGACGCGATTGCCGGATATTTAGCAATGCGTCTCAACGCCGACGAATTGGTGCTGCTAAAGTCTTGCGATACGGATCCGACGCTGAGCATCGAGCAGCTCGCAGAGCGAGGCATTGTCGATGAAGCCTTGCCGTTGATTGCGCCGGAATTGCCACCGATTCGAATCGTAAACTTTGCATCGTTGATTGAGTCATGACAGCGGTATTGGGTTTGTCCGCCTTCTATCACGATTCGGCGGCTGCTTTGATCGTCGACGGCGAGGTGATCGCTGCAGCACAAGAAGAACGATTCAGTCGCATCAAGCATGACGAGCGGTTCCCGTCCCGAGCGATCGAGTATTGCCTGCGTGAAGCTGGTCTGACCGTTTCAGACCTTGATTATGTTGGCTTCTATGAAAAGCCGCTGGTCAAATTCGACCGCTTGATTGAAACCTATCTGTCGTATGCACCGCGCGGGTTCCGCTCGTTCTACAAAGCGATGCCGACTTGGGTGTCCGAAAAACTGCGGATTCGGCACCATATTCGCCGTGGCTTGAAGGGGCAATACAAGCGTCGCATCGTGTTTTGTGGTCACCATCAAGCACATGCGGCGAGTGCGTTCTTGATGTCACCTTTTGAGTCTGCGGCGATCATGACGATGGATGGCGTCGGCGAATGGGCAACATCTACATTGGGGATCGGGGCTGGCAACCGAATTAACCTGACACACGAATTGTGTTTCCCTGATTCGTTGGGTTTGCTGTACTCCGCGTTCACGTATTACTGTGGATTTCGCGTGAACGATGGCGAGTACAAGCTGATGGGATTGGCGCCGTACGGGCAGCCAAAGTACGTCGATCTGATCCTGCAAAAGCTGGTTGATCTTCGCGATGACGGTTCGTTTCAGTTGAATCAGAAGTACTTCGGCTATTGCCAGACGTTGACGATGACGACCGCAAACTTTCATCGTCTATTTGGGCGCGAACCGCGCCGCAAGGATGAACCGATCGAGCAACTCGACAAGGATCTCGCCGCTTCGGTGCAGGTGGTCGCTGAACAGATTGTGTCGCAAGCGGCAGCAAAGCTGCACCAAATCAGCAACCAGGACAACTTGTGTTTAGCCGGTGGTGTAGCACTCAATTGCGTTGCCAACGGACGGTTGCTTCGCGAAGGTCCGTTCCAGCAGATATGGATTCAGCCCGCAGCGGGCGATGCTGGCGGCGCGATTGGCGTAGCCGCATTGATTTGGAACCAATTGCTTGGCAATGAACGTCTTTGTGGCGTTGGGGATTTCCAACGAGGCAGCTTGTTGGGGCCGTCGTTTGACGACTCGTCGGTCAGGGTAATGCTTGAACAGGACGGTGTCGCGTTTAAGCATTTCACTGATGCCACGTCGCTGAACGAATATGTCGCCAGCTTGTTGGCAAAGGGAGCCGTCGTCGGACGGTTTGCAGGACGTGCCGAATACGGGCCACGCGCGCTAGGAAACCGAAGCATCTTGGGCGATCCACGTCGCAGGGAGATGCAATCGACAATGAACTTGAAAATCAAGTTTCGTGAATCATTTCGGCCGTTCGCGCCAGCAGTGTTGGCGGAGCATGCGGGCGAGTATTTCGACTTGGCCGAATCGGCATCGAGCCCCTACATGTTGTTGGTCTGCCAAGTGAAGAACGACGCGTTGCCTGCGGTTACGCATGTAGACGGTAGTGCACGGGTGCAGACGGTTGATGGGCAAACCAATCCGGGGTTTGCAGGTCTGCTGCGCGAGTTCAAGCGTCAAACGGGCTGCCCGGTGTTGATCAACACCAGTTTCAATGTCCGTGGCGAACCGATCGTCGGATCGCCAGAGGACGCGCTTGCATGTTTCTACAAGACGGGAATGGACGCGGTCGTGCTTGAAAACCACGTCGTCGAGAAACAAACCCTGTGACGTTTCGCGTGACTACTTGGAGTCCAAGCGTGTGCGCAAAACCGCAAAGTCGGCCACCGAATCGGCTTTCAGTTTGCGAAGCGCAGATTGGCGACGACGGTCGACCGTGCGTGGGCTGATCGTCAGCTGCCGAGAAATCTCGCGGTTGGGGTAGCCTTTGGTCGCAAGGTCCAACACTGCCGCTTCTTCGTTGGAAAGTTGGCTCAGCAGGTATTCTGCTTCGGCAATTTTCGACGCGCGATGCTGGTCGTCTTCGGACCGTTGCATCGCGACTTCGATTTCGTTTGCCAAGCGTTGCAGATGGAACGGCTTTTCGACCACGCTGACTGCACCGAGTTTCATCGCGGAGACGGCGGTTTCGACGTCAGCGAAGGCGGTCAGCAAGATCACCGACAGCATGGAGCCGCGACTACTTAGACGCCGAATCAACTCCACGCCGCCAAGTTCTGGCATGCGTAGGTCGCTGATCACACATCCCACCTCGTCCGGTTTAACGGTGTCGAGTAATTGTTTGGGGTGGTCGAAAGTGATCGGTTTATAGCCGAACTCTCGAAGTGATAGCGCAAGGCTGGAAAGAAATTCTCGCTCGTCGTCGACGATGTAGAGCGATTTGCTGACAGTCTTTTCGGCGAAGTGATTCACCGGTGCAGTTAGTGATGAGGCCATAGAGGCAGTGCAATCTGAAGAGGTCTAAACATGTCAGGTTGATATGAGACCCGAGGCGTTCCGTTCTACGACAGCCGAGCCATCGATTCGGGTCACTGATTGATCGGGTAGTTAGCCCAATTCCGCCCCTAGGGTTTTGAGTGATCCATTGCTGACGGGGTGTATTCCGACCCCAAAACAGCATGTCCCGGCGACAGGGTCGCCCAAAACACTGTTCCTGATTTTATGCCAAATGACGTCAGCAAGCCAACGACTGCCGGCGTTTACATTAATTTTTTCTTCACTTTTTGCCTGCGGGGGGCGGAGAGTCTTCGCAAGCGTCAACCGCGTGGCAGCGATTTAAGCGTTGTTGTCACCAACATTGCGACGCGTTCAATCGCCGCAATTGAGCTCTGGCAAGCGTTTAAACTCTTCTCTTCCTCGGCAAGGCGACTCTTTTCAATCAGCAGCGAGAGCACTTGGATCCCCATCGACGCGACCGAAAGTTCGTTGTTGATTTTGTGAAGCGACCGCCTCAAATCGGTGATCGGCAAGCTTTGCGCTGTAGCCGCAAAGTGTCCGAGCAAACCGATCGCCGTCCCGTTTTCACTTGGATCGGCGAAGACACTCAGGGATTCGTCGATGGTTGTTCGATTGGGTTCTGTTGCCAGCTCGTAGCTCTGGTTCAGGATCCCTGTCGAGTCAGCATTGGCAAGCCAGCTCAATCGAGTTTTGATGACTTCTGAGTCTGGTGAGCCGATGCGTTCGAGTGGATGTCGATGCTTGACGCGTGGATCCTTGAAACCTGGATCGCGGAACAGACGCTGTGCTTGGCTATCGCCCCAGACTCGATCAACTTTGATCGAGTCCTCGGTCAGTCGTCCTTTCCAGAAAATCGCATCAAACACGAGGCATCCCGATTATCGGAGACGGCTTTTTAGAATGTCATTGAGACGGCCGATCGTGATCTCCGACGAATCGACTCCGCCGAGAACGTCTTTGCTCATCTCTGCGAGCAGCTGGTCTGCTTTGGCAACAAGCTGTTGTGAGCTAGCACTCTTTGTCGTGAACCAGGATTGCAGTTTCTGTTGTTGTTCGACGAAGACTCGATCCGCGTTGGCGGCCATCTTTTGCTTGGTGGCTTGGACCTGGCGTGCGATCGCTTCACTCGCCGCGTTCTGCAGGATGTCACCGAGGTTCGTGTCCATTTTCATGGCCAGGTGTTGCCACGTGCCTTCGAACTCCGCTTTGATCGTGATCAAGTCGACGCTGTCGAGACTTTCACGAAGGGCGTCGGTCGCGGCCAGTTTGTCGAATTTCGAATCGACATCCAGACCCAACTTCACACCGGACTGTTTGCAAGCGAGGATGCCGTGTACCTGGTCGCCTTCGCTTCGCATCTGGACCCAGACTTCGCGGCGGCCACCGTTAATCGAGACAACAGCGTCGTTATCGTTACCCAGTCGCATTGACGGGGCTTCGGATTCGGGCCAGTGAATCGTCAAGCGGTCGATATCGCTTCCGCTGCGACGGTCACGGACATAACCGACTTTGACAAGTTGTGGTCCGTCTAATTGCAACTCCGCTCGCAGCGGTTCGTCCAGCAGAGTTGGTGACGGCGTGAGGTTTTCGACCGTGCCGGTCAGTGAGTAGGCATTGCCGCCGGCACGCATCAGGCCTTGAACTTCACAGGATCGGACCAAGACATCGGGGCGTCGTGATTCACCCAACAGGTCAATGTCAACACCGCGTGAACGTTCGTTTTCGGGCGCAACCACGGTGTAGTTTGCAATGGTACGGCCGTTTTCCCAGTACTCTTTGATCGTCGAGATCTGGTCTCGGACTGCGTTGCTGACGAGGTCGATTCCCGCGTTCTTGGACTGTGACAAATCACCCGGAACAAACTGGTCGATGCGTTTTAAATCGGTTTGTTTGGCAAGTTCAAGCGTTTTGAGGTCGGCTTGAAAACGCTGTGGCAGCGATTCCAGTGACGCGATGATCGACTTCAGTTCGGCGCGAGTTTCGTCGGCAAGGTTGACGGTGTTGCCGATTCGGTCCCAGTCACGCAGCGGATTCTCGATCGCCTTGGCGCTCGTTTTGAATTCGCGAATCTTGTTCTCAAGTTCCTTCGCACGATTGGCCAACTCGTTGTATTCACGCTCGTAGCGTTGCTTGATCTCTTCGCTCGCTTGGACCGTTGCCAATTCGTCAGCGGCGTGTTCGACCTGGTCCGTCAGCTTGTCGGTAATGCCGCCGATCATTTGACTCATTACGCCGGGACCATCCGAAAGGCTATCGATGTTGTCCTCGTCGGAAACATCAGGTTCGAAGTGTCCGCTGGTCGAGCGAGTGGAGCCAATTTGAATTCCGGTGATCCGGCCGCGGTTGGCGACTAAGCGGCGGTGCAGCAATGCATCACCGTCGAGTTCCAACTCGATCGCTTCGGCGCGAAGTGCATCACGCATTGCTTTTTGGTCACGCGGGTCGGCGACGCTGAATTCTTCGAAGCGGACGCGCGGTGGGTACAGCACCACTTGTGCGCTGCCGATTTCGACCTTCGCACCCGTTGCCGTTTGAAGTCCCTTGATCGTTACCCAGCGGGCAACCGGGCCTAGTCCAAAGTGCAGCAGCACCAGGACCGCCAAGACGATCAAAACACGTGTAAGTAGGTATCGCCAGCGAATCATCCTGCCGCTTTCCTTTGCTGGGAGTAACGCAGTTGTTGAAGCAAATAGTTCAACGCTTCGTCGTTGGATGTTGTTTGATCGGTGTCAGGGTCCGCAGGCTGATCGCTATCACGATAGTCCTTCATGCGGATTACATCGATTTTGGTTTCGATCGAAACCAACTGTTCGTTATCGGGCAGTTGCTCTGCCGTTGCCGTTTCCGTCACGTTGGGTTTGGATGCGGTCGCGGGAACAAACTCGGTTTCCGATGTCAGCACGCTATCGACCGGCACTGTGCCGGATGCGGCTAATGCGGTCGCACTGTCGTTCTCGCGATCGGACTTCTTTCTCCATCGCGGCGGACGTGAGCTTGCTTGGGAATCGTCGATCCGAACCGATACAGGTGGGACCGCGTGCGATTGGTCCGTGTTTTGTTTCTCGGCGTTCGGATCTTCCGCGATCGCTTCGTCAGTGCTGTCAGCATTTTCAGCGTCGGCTTCTTGCTTTTCTTCTTCTTCAGCCGGCGCGATCCAGCGGAAGAACGGCAGCGTGATTTTGTAAACCGGCCAAACGGAAGCGACGCCAATTAAAAAACTGCCCAAGACGACGGTGTTGTTCAGATTCGTCCAGGGCACGAACGGCAGCGTCCACGCTTGCACGGCGATCTGGTGGCCCTTGGGGTGGTTCAACAGGTATTCGCCGAGTTGGTGCGAGTAATCGTCCAAACCCGGTGCAATGAATGAGATCCCAATCGCGACAGCGGCCATCAAGGCATGGTTGATTTGGAAGCTCAGGACCGCCAGCAAGACGACGACCGCCAGCAGGTTGCCATGTGGCATGATGCCCAGCAGCACACCGAACGCACAGCCGGCTGCCAATTGACGTGGGAATCGACGGTCCGCAATGGCTTTGCGCAGGTTGTTGAGCAACTTCAGCGAGAATACGACCATCGCAGTGCGCCTCCATGCGCACACTTAACTACAAATTGTCTATCGATGGGTGTCATCGGCAATCACACCAGCAGATATTCAATACAACCGGCACAAATTCACACGCCAGATGGATTCGACGAATTTCTGTGACGTTGCAGGGTGAAAGACGCGTGTGTCACTGACGCGGGCGTGAAACACACCGTTTCAAGACACGCCTTGGTGCGATACGCGCGAGTGAAGTGCGTCAGCGGCAGCAACGCCAGCGCACAAAAAAACGCTGCCGAAGTGACGCGGCAGCGTTTCTGTGATAGGTCAGTCGATCGTTCAAAAAGCGAGCTCAGCTGTCTTCGCTGAGTGAGCTTTGCGATTGCGAATCGTCCGAGAGTGAGTCTCCTGACAACGATTCCGAACCGGTTTCTGATTGGCGGGCTTCGGCGATACGAGTCGCTTCACCAACAACGGCCATCGCCGAGCGGAGTTCGATTGGCGAGAACCAGCGGATGTTGCCGGTGTACTGGCTCTCGACGCGGTTTTTCGCGGCCAGTTCTTGCCACGACATTTTGTCCATCAGGTTCCACGCGGCCGCTTGTGCGGTGTTTTGCGCGACTTGTTGGTTGCCAAGTGCTTCGCAAAGAACGTGAACGCGTTCGTCGCCGGTGACCATTCCCAGCGGAACGATTTTGTAAGCCATTTTCGGGGTCGGGTCGGGCTTGCCATGTTCCAAGCAAACGGTCGTCACGGCCAGCTTCTGTTGGCGATTGGGTGCGACACGCATCATGCCGCCCATGCCACCCATGCCGCCGCCCATACCACCCATTCCGCCGCCCATGCCTCCCATTCCGCCGCCGCCCATGCCACCACCCATGGCTTGACCGCCGCCACCGCCACCGCCCATGCCACCGCCCATACCACCCATACCGCCTCCCATTCCACCCATGCCGCCCATTCCACCCATCTGGCGGTTGATGGGGACACCGGCGAATGCGGAGGGAAGACGCAGTTCCATGGGTTGGTCGGTCAGGTTGCGAACCAAGACGTTTGCTTTGGCAGCACTGATCGGAATGAATTTGACATCGATCTTTCCTTCGTCCATGGCGGCGAAGAATTCGGTCTCGGCAGCTTGGGGTTCGGCCGGGACATCAGCAACCGCTGTCGAAGCGACGAGAGCGAGCGTAGCTGCGAACGCACCACCGAAGACGCGCCGCGAGAATTTGCGAATAGAAGGCATTTCGAGTCGATAGAACACTGCGGAGTTCCTTGTGCGATTGTTGTCGCCCGGTGATGAGGCTGTCGCCCGGAAACGACGAGGTTTGGGGATACCAACACCGCCCCGCCAGCGACCACGTGTGGCCAGCCGGATCGAGTCTGGTGAAACCGGGGGTGAGAGGAAGAAGGCGTCGAGATCTGCGTTCCGATATTCCCCAGGGGATGCGCAGAATCGTTTCCTCTTGCCGCTTTCAGCATAGTTCGGCGAAAAGCTGGAACCAAGACAAAAGGTTCCGAAGATCCCAGTGGAAAGATAGAAAATCGCAAAACCGGAACAGGGCGGGTAATCGGACAGCGGCAAACGTCGGATCTGTTGGCGGAAAATTGCCAACTAGAGGTCGATTCGCTGGTTGCGAGGGAACAAAAAACGGTTGAGCCTCCGAGGTCATCGGAGACTCAACCGAATCGTTTGAAATCGCAAGTTTGCAAGTGACCTTCGGAATGCTCCCACAGCACTTCGACGGTCACCGCAATCCTGTTCGCCAGCGCCGAGCCAACCAAACAGTTCGCTCTCACCGGTAATTTGATCCATCGTCCAAATGAGCCACCGTGGTCCGGTTTCTCTGAGGGTGAACAAGCGAATGGTTTCAACTTTGTTTTCAGAATGCAGGTCTGCCCATTTAGGTTGACTTTGCCGGTGCAAAGTACGTCATCGATTGACCGACAACCGCGGCTCGTGGCGGACGAATCTTTCCCAATCCATCTGCAGCAGGAGGCCAATGCGTCTGCAGCAGGAGGGTTGCCCCCGCTCAAACGACGGGGTGTGTGCGTCAAACACGCGATTGAATCCCCCCATCGTCGGTCCAGAAACAATCTTTTACATCGTTGTTACATGAAACGGTCTATGTCGAGACAGACACGGAACAACAACTTCGTAAACTTCCCCGCGTTCCGATTGTTGCTCGGCCTCGCAAAAGCGAAGCGACTCTTGCTGGCAAATCAAGGTTCGAGCACCTGCTAGCAGCTTTAGACCTCCCACAACGGACTCCGTCACGATGGCGAACGTAATCGAAACCCCTAAGAAGAAGAAAAAACCGGGCAAGTCACAGCGACTCGAATATGCGGACGTCGAAGTGGCGCAGGACGTCGCGACCGGTGATGCGGTAACTGTTGAAACCAAACGCAATAATCCAGGCGTGAACCTTTCGGGGATCCCTGCACGAGATCGTAAGCGAGCGGCAAATATCTCGTGGTGGGCGATCGGATGGCTTGGGATGGCGCACCTGGTCGTTTTGATCGGCGCACCGTTGACTTTCACCTGGCAAGGCTTGGCCGTCGCGCTCGTCCTGCACTGGCTGACCGGCAGCATCGGGATCTGCTTGTGCTACCACCGTTTGCTAACCCATGCGGGGATGAAAACGCCAACTTGGTTCAAGTACGTTTTGACGAGCATCGGTTGCTTGGCTGGCGAAGGAACCCCACTCGACTGGGTTGCTGACCACCGCAACCACCACAAAAACAGCGACCACGAGGGCGACCCGCACTCGCCACACGATGGCGGATGGTGGAGCCACATTTTCTGGCTCGCTTATCACACCCACAATGGTGACCGCAAAGCGTACCTGCAGAAGTGGGCGCCAGACATGTACAAGCTTCGCGGTATGCGATTCATGGATTACATGTTTTTGCCGATTCACATCGCTTCGGGATTCATCCTGTTCGGACTGGGCTACTACTTCAGTGGCGTTGAAATGGGAACCTCGTTGGTCGTCTGGGGCGTGTTCGTCCGCTTGGTCGGTGTTCTGCACGCGACGTGGATGGTCAACAGTGCTTCACACATGTGGGGTTACAAGAACTACGAAACCACTGACGACAGCCGCAACAACTGGTTGGTCGCGATCGTTGCCTACGGTGAAGGGTGGCACAACAATCACCACGCTCACCCACGTATGGCCAAGCACGGTCATAAGTGGTGGGAATTCGATATCACATGGCAGGCGATCAAGTTGTTCCGCGCCGTTGGGTTGGTCTGGGACGTTGTCGACTACCGTACGATCGCCGAAAAGAAAGCTCGTGACGCGAAGGCTTCGGCCTAGTGAAAGGTCACGCGGGTAACGCAGCATCGTTTCGCTTGACCACGATTGACAATACCGTGTGGGAATGACCCAATCTTGGGTCCACACACCTGATTGATGCCCGATCGGATTCTGTCCGATCGGGTTTTTCTGTTGGATCACGAACTATGACAACGAATCTGCAATCCACACGTTACTTCCAGCATCGATTCCCCAAAGTCGAGCAGTACCTGCATCATCGAGCGCCGTATTTGTTGGTCGAATCGATTTCCGAAATCTCGAGGGACCGAATCGAGACCGAAGCGGTGGTTGGGACGGAGACGTTCTATTCGGCAGGGCATTTTCCCGGAGCACCTGTGCTGCCAGGGGCATTGATGCAAGAGGTGACAACTCAGTCAGCGGGCATTCTGATCGCGGCTGAGTACAACCCGATGGAATCCTTTGATACGTCGGATCCTGGCGTCAACGAGTTCGCACTTGGTGTGTTGGTGCGAGTCAATCACGCGAAATATCGCGGCTTTGCCCGGCCAGGCGATCGTTTGAAAGTAATCGTGGAGTTGACGGATCAATTGGCCAACTGCTTCGAATTTCGAGGCCGAGTGTTGAAGGGAGAAACCGCAATCATGGATAACGGCTTCCAATTGGCCAACATCCTGTCATCGACGCTGGTGGGCGAAAACGGCGAGGGCTGATCATCGTTGTGAATCTACGATGAGATCTGCCAATCGCCGGTATTCGCCGGGTTGAGTAAGTGAAGGGGGCCGCGTCATAATCCCCTTTGGTCAGGAGGAGTCGCGGCCCAACCGCCGCACGCTGGTCTCCTTAGGCCCAGAATTCGGACAGGCTTTTTCAACTCAGTGGCAGCGATGATAGATCTAAATTCGATGATGGAGCTCGGCGGATTGATTGGCCTGATGGCTGAAACCGGTGCAGCGGAGGCCTCTTCGGAGGCTGCCGCGAAAGCTGGTGAGATGGCTGCCGACAGTCTGTTTTCGGTGGGCGGTATGATCACGCTTGGCATGCTGGTCCTGCTGCAGGCGGTGCTCGGATTCGACAACCTGCTTTATATTTCGATCGAAAGCAAACGGGTTGCCGAGCAAGACCAGTCGAAGGTTCGCAAGTGGGGCATCGGTCTGGCAATCGTGTTCCGGATTGTGCTGCTGTTCGTCGTGGTCAAGTTGATCGAATTACTTCAGGAATCATTCTTCGAATTCAGTTCGACGCCGCTGTCACTCAGCGTGTCCGGACACAGCTTGATCGTGATTGGCGGTGGGGCGTTTATCCTTTGGACTGCCGTCAAGGAAATCTATCACCTGCTCGCCGCGGACGACCTTGATCACGGTGGCGAAGGCGGCGCTGAAAAGTCATCTGTCGGAAAAGCGATCGCGTTGATCGTGGTGATGAACCTTGTCTTTTCGTTTGATTCGATTCTCAGTGCGATGGCGTTGACCAAGAGCCTGGCCATCATGGCGACCGCGATCGTGATCAGCGGATTGTTGATGATTTGGCTGGCGGATCATGTGGCGGAGTTTTTGAAGAAGAACCGAATGTACGAAGTCCTAGGATTGTTCATCCTCTTCATCGTCGGCGTGATGCTGGTCAGCGAAGGTGGACACCTCGCCGAAATCCAGTTGTTTGGGTACCACGTTCACCCCATGGCTAAATCGACGTTTTACTTTGTCCTGATTGTGTTGATCATTGTGGATGTGGTGCAGGGACGTTACCAGCGAAAACTGATGCAGGAGAAAGAACGCCAGCGATTGGCGGCTGCCAAGGCGAACGCTTGATAGGTCGACTATCATGAACGCATCGTATTGCCCCGCCGTGTTCGCGTTTTCCGTGTTTGATCCGAACACGATCTCTCCCACCCACCGAAACCCCCACCCACAGAATCGAAGTACTCCCATGATCCGACTCTTCCTTCCAACTGTCTGCTTGGCGATCGTTATGTCCGCGACCGTTCGTGCCGAAAACGAATCTTCTCCCGTGAAGCCGACCGGTCTACTAAGGCACGCGGTGTTCCTGGATTTCAAAGACTCGGCCAGCGAAGCGGATGTCCAATCTGTCGTCGACGCTTTCGTGGCACTGCCTAGCAAAATCGACTCGATCGTCGACTTGCAATACGGCGTCAACAACAGCCCCGAGGGATTGGATGATGGGTACACGCACTGTTTCTTGCTCTCGTTTAAAGACGAAGCGGGACGCGCGAAATATCTGCCCCATCCGGCCCACAAAGAATTCGGCAACGTGCTGCGTCCACACATGGAAAATGCGTTCGTGGTCGATTACTGGGGCGACCCCGAACAGCCGAAGCTCGATCAGCCGCTGTTGCACGCGGTCTTTTTCGAATTCAAAGCCGACGCACCGAAGGAAGGTGTCCAACAAGTCGAAAACGCTTTTGCCGCCCTGCCAGGAAAGATCGACACGATCAAAGCGTTTGAGTGGGGCACGAATGTTAGCCCCGAAAAGTTAAATCAAGGTTTCACACATTGTTTCTTGGTGACGTTCGATAGCGAGCAAGGTCGCAAAGAGTACTTGCCGCATCCGGCTCACCAAGCATTCGTGACAGTGTTGAAACCTGTTCTCAGCAAAGTACGTGTGTTGGACTTCTGGGCGAAGAGCCCTTAGTCGCTACGCAGCCAAGTCAATCAACTCGCTCGACTCCAATTTTGAAAAGCATCTGATGTTGTATGCCGTCATCATGGCCGGTGGTAGTGGAACCCGTTTTTGGCCTGCGAGCCGCAAGTTGCGTCCAAAGCAACTGCTTGCCTTGTCGGGTTCTGACACGATGATTCAATCGACCAGCCAGCGATTGGGCGGGTTGGTTCCGGCGGATCGCCAGTTGATTTTGACCAATCAGGTGCTTGTCGATGCGATTTCCGAACAGTTGCCCGCTCTGCCGGCGAGCAATGTCATTGGGGAGCCAGCCAAGCGAGACACCGCACCGTGTATCGGCTTGGCGGCATCGTTAATTGCGGCGCGTGATCCCGAAGCCATTATGGCCGTGATGCCTTCCGATCATGTGATTGGGACCGACGAGCAATTCTGTGCGGACTTGAAAGCCGCCGAAAAGCTGGTGGAAGATGATCCCACTCGGATCGTGACGTTTGGGATCAAACCGACTTACCCAGCGGAATCGTTCGGCTACATCCAACGTGGTCAATCGATCGAGGGCGATTCCGATAAAGCGTTCGCTGTCGAACAGTTCCGTGAAAAGCCAGATTGCGAAACCGCGACGAAGTATTTGGAGTCGGGTGACTTTTATTGGAACAGCGGCATCTTTTTGTGGAAGGCGAAAACGATCCTCGACGCATTGAAGGCCAACCAGCCTGAGATGTTCGCCCACATCGAAAAGATCGCCGCCGCGATTGATACCCCCGAATATGAAGACGTCTTGGATCGAGAATTCAAAGCGATCTCGGGAACCTCGATCGACTATGCCGTGATGGAAACCTACAAGAACGTCGTCGTGATCGAAGCAGGTTTTTCATGGGACGACTTGGGAAGCTGGCAATCACTTGGGCGTCTGCATCCTTCGGACCAAGCAGGCAACACTGCGGTGGGTGACCATATCGGAATCGATACGACAGGATCAATCATCTTTGGTGATTCAGACCATACGATCGTGACCATTGGTGTGGAGGACTTGATTGTCGTTCATACCAAAGATGCAACCTTGGTCGCCCCGAAGCACGCCGAGGAGCGTGTTCGTGAAGCGGTTAAATTGCTCGAACAAAACTCTCGGGTTGATCGGTTGTAGATCGTGTTCCGAGATTCGCGATCGATGCTGTATGAAGAGCCGAGCGTCGAGCCCGGTTTCTGTCGTCGCCAATCGCGATTCCTGTTCTCTTGACACTGCACGCGTTGCCTTTTCGCAACGTGTGCGGCATTGCGTTTCAGTCAAGAAGTTGAAATTGGCGTACTTTTGCCGCCAACCTTGGTGGTTTTAGTCGTCTGGCGGCCACTTCTCGAGCTAGGTTTCCCCTAAATAGACCTAGATTTTGAGTCGCCAACCCTCATTCCAACCATGTTCTCAACGAGACGCTCCGCCGCGCGATCGCCCAGAGTCGGTGAGTCCGTGCCGTGTCGTCGAACAATCCGCCGGCGTTCTCGCCGTCGCGGTGTCGCAACTGTCGAGTTCGCGATTTGTCTTCCAGCACTCCTGGCGCTGACGATCGGCACGATTGATATGTGTTCGATGTTGTTTCTAAAGGAGTCGATCACTCTGGCGGCGTACGAGGGTGCACGTATGGGCGTCGGGCGTGATCGAACGAATGGCGATGTTTCCGCGCGCGTCCGTGAATTTCTTGACGAGCGGAATATTCAATACACGGGTGATCCGTGCACATTTGGGTCTCCCGATTTTTCGTCTGCAGAGACACTCGATAACGTCACGTTGACGGTGAGCGTTCCTTGTGAAGGCAACTTGTTGATCCCGTCCGTGTTTTGGGGCGGGACAGACTTAACGGCTTCAGTCACATTGCGCAAAGAATATGAAAACCTATCGAGCAACTAATTGCGATCGATGGAAAACCAAGTCATGAATCGACAAAAGCGTTCGAGACGTCAAGCAAAACGCGATCGCCGTGGGGCAGCGATGGTGGAGTTTGCGATCATAGCGAACATCTTTTTCGTGTTGGTGTTTACCTGCATGGAGTTCGCTCGGATGAACATGATCCGTAACCTCGCGCAAGACGCCGCCTATTTCGCGGCACGCAAAGCGATCGTTCCGGGAGCCACATCACGAGAGGCGATTGATGCCGCGTCCGAGGTGATGGACATGATTACGACCACGGGGTACGAGGTGACGGTCAACGATTTGTCGCGAGACACGCCGATGATCGAGGTCACCGTTAAAGTCGATTTCAATGAGATCGCATTGTTTGCGCCGTTGTTTCTGCCCGATGCGGTCATTGAATCAACCGCTCGGATGAAGACGGAGCGTTACAACGGCTACTACCACCAATAACGCAGCGTTCAATTTTCGAACCCTGTTTGACACTTTGCATCGAGCCCCAACATCATGTTAGACGTCAACGCTAAACAACGGTCGGTCAGTCGAAAGACGGCGCTTCGTCGTCGTGGATCTGTGATGGGAATGACCGCAGTCTTCCTGCCTGTCTTGGCGATCCTGGCCGCTTTTGCGATCAACGCAGCTCACATGCAGTTGACGCGAACTGAACTGATGATTGCGACTGATGCGGCGGCGCGAGCCGCAGGTCGTGCGTTCAGTGAAGTCCAAACAGTTGACGCAGCGACGGACGCGGCAGTCGCGACTGCTGCCTTGAACCAAGTCAATGGAGACCCGTTGCGTTTGCGTAGCGGGGACAGTGACGGCGAAATCGAATTCGGAATCAGCACACAACGTGGCGGACTGAATAGCCGTTACGAGTTCAACAAAATCCCGACTCCGGATGTTCGCAGCGGAACAGTTGCGAGCGCAGTACGCGTGACTGGCAAACGGCTGAATGGTTCATTGTCAGGCAACGTGCCGTTGATCATCCCCGGGCTGTTGAACATGGATCGGTTCGAAACCCAAGCGACATCGGTTGCGATGCAAGTTGACCGTGACATCTCGCTGATTTTGGACCGATCGGGATCGATGGCCGATATCACCTTCGATTGGGGATACGGCGAGAACCCTTATTCGAATTCGTCGATCAATTGGGCGTATCAGCAGGGGATTGTCACTCGTACGTACAACCACGGGAACTACACGTATTACTACGCCCCCGGGTACAACGCGGTGAACTATCAACAGTACCTCTGGGAAAATTTATTCAACAACGGTCCTGCACCGCAGCGTCCTTGGGACGAACTGGTGGCCGCGGTGAACGCGTTCTTGGATGTGTTGGATGAAACGAGCCAGGAAGAACAGGTTTCCGTCGCGAGTTATTCGACCTACGCGACGTTAGACACACTGTTGGAAAAGAATCACCAAATCGTTCGTAACAAAGTCAATCAGTTGTCGACCGGCGGAAATACCGCGATCGGCCGTGGAATGCAGCAGGGGATTCAGTCCCTGATTGATGGTCGCGCACGCCCCTTTGCCGAGAAGACGATGGTCGTCATGACGGACGGCATGGAAAACCAATCGCCTTGGGCGGCGCCGATTGCACGGTCGCTTGTCGCCAACAATCTGCTCACGATCCACACAGTTACCTTCGGTTCGGGCGCCGACCAAAACACGATGCGTGAAGTCGCTGCCATTGGCGGCGGAAAACACTACCACGCCGCGACCGGGGCTGACTTGGTGCAGATCTTCGAAGAGATCGCAAACAACCTTCCAACGATTTTGACCGAGTAAGGGTCAGAGAAACCACGGGGAACAACCACTATGGAAGAGCCACAAAAGAGCGGGACGGGCGACCAGCCAGTTCCCAAACGCCGTGAGACCGATCATGGACAAGGTGCTGTCTTCAACGACTTGGGTGGCGGACGCCGTGACTCCGATCGACGTTCAATCCTGCCTCGTAGCAAATTTGGTTTGCTGGCCGTTGGACTCTCCTATCTGTTTTCAATCACGCTGTTGGCGATCGCATTCACGTCTCCTTTCCGTAGGATGGAACGCAAGGAAAACGATTCGGTCAAAGCTACCGACGTGAAATTGGAATACGAAGCAAGGATCCCCTCGGAGCAGTATGTTGACTACGCGATGGGTCTGAACGACGACTTGAAGGATCAGATCCGCCGAAAAAACGACGGCAGCGACCGTGAACTTCCCGACCGACACGAAGTCGTCGAAAACTGGAAGAAGCGGCTCGAGAGCCACAGGACGATCGTCGAGTCGATTCGCAAAGAGGCCGGCGAACACGAAATTGTTCCCGGATCGATTCAGTGGGAGTATCTCAAAGAACTGGAAAAAGTTGCCGAGGACGCTCCAGTCTCCGAATAGCTCTTTGCCGGTTTGTTCCGCAGCCTATCAATGGTTCCGCGGTCTGGATCGCATTTTCTCGCTAAAACCCCGGCCATCGTGCGTGCAAAGCTTCCGCCCAGGCGTCCCCTTGGCGGCGATGTCCGACAATCGGCACGCAAACGGCTTCCTTCTGTTTGGCTGGACAACAATTCTCTGGCAAGCCGATTAAGATATCGCAAGCCGAAGTCGCTTTTCTTTACCCCCATAGACTTGCCATGTGGTTTCGACGTTTCGCCCCAGCCGTAGTTCTCACCGTCGGGTGGGTTTCCTTCTCCACCGCACAATTCGACGCCGACCAATCGGGGGTGGGGCAGTCAACAACGGTGCAATCAAGTGGGCCGGATGAACTGGTCCGTCAGCTACGGTCCCTTGCATCGCGTGGTGGCGATGATCGAGCGCGGGCGACAGCGAGCCTGATTCGCGTAGGAGCATGGACCGAAGCAGCCTCCCAATTAGAAAAAATTGGCGAAGAGAAAGACAATGCCGTGGTCGCTTCGTCGGCTCGCACGATCGGAGCCGCCTTGTTACTGCGGGTGTCGCTGCGAGAAGAGATGACCGAGGCGGCGCAAAAGGCGATCGAGAAAATGTCTCAGATGCTTGATCAGTCAGACCAAGCGCCGGAGAAACTGACTGCCGCAATTGCCGCATTGGCAAACAGCTCCGTCGATCAAAACCTTGCCGCCAATCGAACCTTGCTCCGCGGCGGAAAAGCGGCGATCGTTGAAATGGTCAAAGCGATTGGCCAAGGACTTCCACAGCAACAGTTCGAAAAGGTCGTGCAGGTACTGAAGCGGTTCGGCCAAGAAGGTACCGATGCTGTTGGGGAGTTAGCACTCTATGGAAACGCGAACGTCCGTGCGAATGCATTGGTCGCGTACCAGTCGCTCGCCGACCGCGAGATGGCATTGGCTTGGTCCTTTGCTGCCCGATTCGCGAGTAACGCGACCGCGGCAGAAGTGGAAGTCGGAAAGCGTTTGACATCGGGGCATTCGGCCGGAGACGCACTCGTTTATCTGTTAGATCGATTGCGGCAGCTGCGGCGGGACGCACTGCGAACGCCGAATGACCAAAGCCCCGCAACGATGTGGGCAATCGCCGAAGAAGCGTCGTCGGTGTCAGCGTCGCGAAGCACAGAGCTTTATCGCTGTTATCGCAAGGCCTACGATCTGGCGCAGCAAATTCGCCGGCTGCCAAATCTAACCCCCGATGCACTTCGCAATGTCATCGCGGCTGATCTGTCCTATCGGATCATGGCTGACTTGGACTGGGGTGATGAAAGCCAAGTTGATGCCGTGATGGCGTCGTATGGTGGATTGGTAGATGACGCGTTCTTGCTCGCAACGTTGACAGAGTGTCAAGCCGAAGGTGATGAACCGGCTGCTCTTGGGGTGATTCGGATCCTCGCGGTGAAGCCTGCGTCAGAACAGTTACGTGGCAACGGCGATCAACGATCAGCCCTAGTCGCCGCGGCGACGAGCCATCCGTCGCCACGCGTGAGATACGAAGCGACAATGTTAGTGACGGAGCTGGCAAATGCTGGCGATAAAATCTATTTTGCGGGCTCGAGCGAAGTTCAACAGTCGCTCGCAGAGATGGCTTCGTTGTCTAACCAGCCTAGCGCGGTGTTGGTGGAAACGCGTCCGGTTGTTGCCGTTCGACAAGAAGTCATCTTGGGCGAACTGGGACACGAAGTTCGTTTGGCAACCAATGCAATGCAGGCCGAACGGGCGGTAGCAGATGGTGGCGACCTGCGAATGGTCGTCAGCAAGATTCAGCTCACCGATGCGTCTGCCGTTGAGTTGGTTGACCGGATTCGACGGTTGCCACGTGGCCGATTGGTTCCCATCGTTTTCTTCAGCGATGATTCGGTACACCCCGATGCGATTGCAGCGGCAAAACTGGAGTCGCGTTCAACGCGTTGGACTGGCGAGCAAACGCCTGCGGTTGTGGTGGTGCCACTTCCTGGCGGTCCGGCGGCTTTTGCGGAGGTCATCGCAGAGATCGAGTCCAAGCAACGACTCGCCCCACTGGCGCCGAGCGATCGTGCCCGATTCCGAAATTATGCCCAAACCGCTCTCCAAAGCGTTTCGAATCGTCCTTAATCAACACCGGGTACCGGTGAAGCGCATAAAACGCTAATTTCTCTATTGAGCTCGTGGACATTTGCGACGTCGTCGCAAGTCGTGGCGGAACGGGTGATCGTTCAACGAAATCAAGTTACCAGTGGCGGTTCGAGATCGGCCAGAAAACGGTCTCGCAGCCCCATTCAAATTCGCATCGACGTCCAACGTAATGCTTGGCAATTCAGCGACAACACCGCACGACACAGCCCTTCCCGGGATCATCGGTGAATGTGCGGCGATGCGAGAGGTTTACCGAGTGACCCGCCGGGTCGCGGTAAGCAACGCGTCGGTGCTGATTCTCGGAGAAACCGGTGTCGGCAAAGAACTTGTCGCCGGTGCCGTCCACAACCTCAGTCACCGTAGCGGGCGCCCGTTCGTGCGAGTTAACTGTGGGGCACTCAGCGAAAGCTTGCTAGAAAGCGAATTGTTCGGCCACGTTCGCGGGGCATTTACCGGGGCGGTCAGCAACCGGACCGGACGTTTCGAAGCTGCTCAGGGCGGAACGATCTTCCTCGATGAAATCAACAGCACGTCGTTGACCTTGCAAGTCAAATTGCTGCGTGTACTTCAGGAGAAAGAATTCGAACGCGTTGGTGACACCAATACGCTGCGAACCGACGTGCGAATTATCGCGGCAAGTAACCGAGACTTAATGGGCGAGGTTCGCGCCGGACGTTTTCGTGAGGACTTGTATTGGCGTCTCAATGTGGTGCCGATCGAAATCCCGCCGCTGCGGAAACGTCGCGACGACATCCCTTCGCTTGTCTCGCACTTTCTCGATTACTACAACGAACTGAACGATCGCTATGTCGTTCATATCGGTCCGGGAACGATGGAGGCCTTGCGCAATTACCATTGGCCTGGAAACGTTCGAGAGTTGCAAAACTATGTCGAGCGTGCCGTCGTGATGGCAGAGACGGACGAACTGGTACACGAGCTGTTGCCGCGTTGCGTGACCGAAAACCAACCGATCAGCACCGACCCGATGACCGGTGAGAGTCAGCCACGCGACTTTCAAGCGTTGACCAAGTCCGTTGTGACGTCAGGGATTCTTGAAGCCGGTGATTCGTCCCAAGAATTGCATCGCAACGTCGTGGATCACGTGGAGCGTGAGTTGATCGCACAAGTTCTCGAAGCGTGCGGTGGCGTGCAAACCAAAGCCGCGACACGCTTGGGAATGAACCGTAATACGCTGCATAAGAAAATCAAGGACTACGGCCTCGGCGACTAAGCCGACGGATGTAGATCGAGTGCACTTTACACTTGATCAGTTGGTCTTTTATTCCCCGACTGAACAGTCGATCAGATTGTTTAACACGATGTTTTCGGAAGCAAACGCGTGTTGAAAAAATCATTGATCGTCAACGGAACCGCTTTCCGATTCGATGCGTCATAGGACGCTGATTGAGTGGATTAATTCGCACAAGCGAGCGCGTGTTTGACGTGTTTTCTGTCACGCGAAAAGAGTCGGTTCGAATCTGATTCTGCTTCGACGTAATGTTCGGTGTCCCTCTGATGGTCTGCAGATTCAACGGTGTTCCCCCATTCGCAGGGGCGCTGTCAAAGTTTCTTGGACGAATCAGAAAGAAGCCGCAGAATATTTCAAACTCGATGCGGACTTGTTGGGAACAATCGCGTTCTTCAAAGGCATGGAAGGTCGTTGGCAAGCTGGACCAATCCGTGCGGGATGTGTTTTGGTTTAGCGATAAACGTACGATTAGGTGAGTGATGAAAGAGCTGGACTATACCCTTGAATTGGCTGATGGCACCGTTGTTAAAGTCGGGCTGATCGAAGGCACGCACCATCCCGAGATCAAAGCATTTCACTTCCCACCAGGAACACTTGTACCCTTCAGCCAAAGCAACTTGCCAACCGCCCGCCAGAGCGAATCGCTTCCTATCCATGAGCAGATGAGCGAAGCGTAACGAGGTGCGACTGAGCTAGTTGGTCAACTCATCGATCAGCAACGCGATTGCAGCGCTCTGCATCGGAGTGCTCATGCTGGCGAGATTCGAACCATCGCTTGCCACTTGAGCTGGGGTGAGCGGAAGGTGCACGAACACGGACTCGGTTCGCCGGCCCATCTCATGGCTGTAGTGCAGGCTCAAGTACAGAGCCGCGTTGCAAAGATACGTTCCAGCATGATGTGATACGACGCTTGGAATACCTGCGGCTGTCAATCGTTCTTGTCCTCGGATCAGATCGAGATTGGAACGATAAGCCGCTGGTGCGTCGACCAGCAACGGCTCGCCATTGTTGCGTAAGTTCAATCCAACGGCTTCTAACAGGATCAATGTCGATCCTGGCGCTTGTCCTAGATGGATGGCAAAATCGAAATCATCAGCGATGTCTTCACGCAGCAGGCCTTTGAGTTTTTGATAGTCGACCGGGTAGCGACGTGTTGTGATGTCGTGTTCGCCTTCGTACCAACTGGTGAAATCGACCAAGGCGAGCCAACTGGCGTTTTCTTTCCAGCGATCGTACGGTTCAAAGGCGGTCAATAGAATTCGTGTCACTTCAGCACTTCAATGTGGGCATGAAGAATCGCGAGTCGGCATGAAATTATGATAGCTGACACGCAGGTCATGTGGGGGGGCGTCGTGGGTGAGAACTCTCCCCCAAGGCAACGCAAATATCCAGTCGGTTACCTAATCATGGGTTACCGATTGTCACTTCTCTTCGCGGTCGCTTGACGGAGCGGAGACTTTTCGAGCGGATTTAGCGATCGCGGTAATCGCGGCGATCGAAGCGATTTGAATGACGCCAACCATGAGTGGCGGCGTTGAGCGAATGCGGTCGAAAACCTTCCGCACCCAACTCGGTTCGCGATCTTGTTGTTCTTCGATCCAGCCGTTGATCGATGTAGGAGACCTGCCGTTTTCCCAAACCCAGGTCGAGGCGTCTTCCCATCCGTTCTTGGTTCGACGCATTCCGGTCGGTATCGACGCTTCTGAATCGGTAGGCCCGATCGAGCGTCCGTACTCTTGGCGAAAGGTCGTTGGTGTGATGCAGCCCGTCGTAGCGAATGCCAAACTGAGGCAGATGATCAGTCCGAAAATGTGATGATGCGTCTTCATGGACGCGTCAAAAAGCACTCCATGTGCCAGTGTCAAAAACACGGGCAGAAGCCGATTGCCGCGATCAAGATGTTGTTTTATCGCAACGTCAATGTTGCTTCGACACAACATCGTTGAACGTTAGCGGCATCACAAAAGCTAGCTGACTAGTGACGTTGGCACGCTAGTAGCCGACGCCCAGGCGTACCATCCAGGTGCTGTCGAGATCTTGGTGCAGTTGTTCGTTCACAAAGATTTCGCGATCGAATACATAGCCAACCTCAGCAAACCAAGTTCGACGACCAGCGCGAATCAAATCGCTGCGGCCGAGTTCTAAACCGAAGATCGCACGAATGTCATTGATGTCGGCTTGGCGTTCGACGTTCAACACGTTTCGCGTCCAAGAACCTTCGCCGTACTCGCCAGTCAGATACCACCAGACGTCTTGGGTCCCCAGGGTCGCCAGGAACTTTGATAAACGCGGTTGGGGGAAATACAAGTCGATCTTGGTGAATGGGTTGGGTTGCCAAAACAGTCCGCCCGCTGGCAGTACTTTGACTCGCTGTCGGTCGAGGTAATGCACACCCACTTTGAACGTGGTCGCTGGCGAAAGTCGGAACACGCCTAAACCGCGGCCGCGAAGCCGAAGGCTGTCGGTATCGTACACGCCGAATTCGGAGAATACGCCAACGCCGAATTGTAACTCCACCCCGGCGATTTGGTTCGGATCGGATTGCCATGCCAAGTCGACGAACGCGTCGTACAAGTCGTATTCATGTGGTTGGTGCCATGAAAACGAAGGGGCGACGAATAACGGTTGATTCGACCAAAAGAATCGCGGGAAGGCGAAGGCAAAGGCAATGTCCGTCGTGTTGATATCCGAGTGGTCACCGGGATCGGCCAAAAAAGTATGTCGCATGCGGACACGTTGAATCAAACGGAATGGATCGACCGGTGGCAAAAGCGACCCCGGACGCTGCATGATTCCGCCGGGGAACAACGTTGATGGAGTCGCTGAGGGATATGGCGAACCCGCATAACCAGGGGCGGTCATCGCGGGATCCATGATCGTTCCGTTGTATCCGGTGCTTCCATACCCTCCGCCATTGAACAACGGACCGGCGTATCCGCTGGAAGGAATCGCGACCGGCGAACCACCAAAGGGGTTTGTTAGCACGGGCGAAGATCCTAAGCCGCCAAACGTCGGATTCGCTCCATAGGTTTGCGGGGCACCCGCGTAAGGTGACGGCGCGATGTATCCGCCAGCCGGTCCGCCTGCGTATGGATCGAAGGTCCCGCTGGGAGTCGTCGGGTAGCCGAGTGGCGAGCCGAGGTTTCCAGCGGCGTTCGGATTGGTTTGCATGCCACCGAGCGTCGGCGCACCAAGATTGCCGGTACCGAAGCCTTGGTTGTTGTAACCCTGGTTGGTGAAGTCTGGCGGCGTTTGGTAATTCTGACCGCCTTGATAGGTTTGCCCGCCAGGCAATGCTGTTCCCAGTGGCGTCAATCGCGTTTGCGGGACGTCCAGCGAGTTCCCACCCTGAGCCCATAGGTCGCCTTCGGTCGCGAACGCCGCGATCAACGCAAAGCCGACGGCTTGGATCACAAGCCGAATCGGCCAACCCAACAGAGGTTGGTTTGGGCGTTTGCGAAGGGAGCGATTTCGGAAAGGGGCGTTCAAGCTTCTTTAGCCTGTTTACATTGGGGCTTAAGCGGACCGGGGGCAAGTTTTCAGTTGGAAATAGCGATCAGCCGTCACGCCGGTCAAGAGCGAGAATAAGATCCAGGGGTGAAACTTTAGAAAATCCGCCAAGAAACCGAAAACTATCTCGTTGCTACATCGAGGCGGTTTGACATACAGTGCGTTGGCCCTCGACAGTCTTGCGGGGGACCATTTGCCGTAGGTTTTTACAGCTTTTGACATCGCGAAACCGCGACCACAAGAACATCAGATGGAAGATTTCGACTTAGCCCAGCTTGCCCAATACCTGCATATCACGCCGCCACAAGTCGAAAAAATGGTGATGCGTGGCCGGATTCCCGGTCGAAGAGTTGCCGGACAATGGAGATTCAGCGAAGCGGAGATTCACCACTGGTTGGAGGAGCGGATCGGCGCCAGTGATGACACGGCGGAATTGGATCAAATGCAAGCGGTCGTGGATCGTATGACGGATCAATCAAGTGATCGTCCGATCCACGAACTTTGTACCGAAGCGACGATCGAGATTCCGTTTTCTGCGCGGACACGTTCCTCGGTGATTCGTAATATCTGTGAGCTCGCAGCACAGTCTGGATTGATGTGGGACGCACCGGCAATGTCCGAGGCTGTCAAAAGTCGCGAACAGATGCACCCGACAGCACTTGATTGCGGTGTCGCACTGATGCACCCGCGCCGTCCCCAGACGTCGATCTTGGCGGACTCGGTCATCGGACTCGCTGTCAGCCCGGCGCGGATCCCGTTTTCCGAATCGGGCCATATGACCGATATCTTTTTTCTGATCTGCTCTTACGACGACGCCGCTCACCTTCGTAACCTTGCCAAGCTCAGCCGACTGATCTCGGTTGATTCTTTCTTGGATCGCTTGCGTCAGTGTGCTTCTCCAAAAGAAGCCTGGGAATGTTTGCGTGAAGCCGAGTCGCTGATGTCGGTTGGTTAGACGAAGCGATCGCTTCCTCACCCGACACTGCTCCAACGCCGATTCTCAGTTGTCAAAATCAAAGGGTGTGTCGGGGCACGGTATGTCAAGGAACGAGACTTCGCCGAAAATCGGCTTGCAAACGGCGAACCCGTTTGAGCAACGCGCCGCGACGAATCTTCAATCCGGAACGCTGCTATGGATTGGCTGTCGTGACCGAGTTGCATTCAGAGATGCGTTTGAATTCTGCGAACGCAACGTTTCGCAAATCGCATATCGAGAAAGTCTTGAAGAGGCGATCGAACGTCCGGCGAGCGACGTCCGGGCGATCTTATCCTGTCACAGCAACGATTCGACGCGCGGACAGGATTCATTTCGACGATTGACACAACAACATCCAATCGCATCGATCGTTTTGCTGCTCGGCCCACTTTGTGCCGGCTGTCGCCCTTCTCCGGTCGATGCTTTCGGAGGAACTGCGGTCGCATGGCACGCTTGGAAAACCACCTTACCTGCCCTGCTCCAGCACTGCGGTTTCTTAGCGGATCGCACCGAACAGCCTGTCAGTTTGGTAATCGTTTCGCGTGACATTGCGATGGCAAATTCACTGTTGGCGATTGCCGAAACCGGCGCGGTTGCCGTGGCCGCTTGTGCTCCTGAATCGCTTTCCCGAGTGCATCACTTTGACGAATACTGGTGGGATGACTCGGCAATTGATGCATCGAGTTTTCGTACGATCACAAAAAACGTTCCACGCGGCGCGCGGCACGTTTGGGTCAGTAGCTTTGTCACGCCGAAGTTGCATGCACAAGCGATCGCGTCTGGCTTTGATCAGGTGATCACAAAGCCCGGCGACTTCCGACGATTGATTCAACGGATCGCGGTGGCCGACCAAGCGTTCGAACGCAACGCAGCTTGATCGTGCTGAGTGTGTCTAGGCGATGACGCCGGTAAATTGGCTGACCGAGATTCCGGGTAGTCCGATGATCGGCATCCCGTCGACAGGCGAAGGTCGGGACGCGGGGGTACGCGGTTGATGGCTTAGGCGAATCTCGTTGATCTCGTCGATGCTTTGCTGAAAGACGTCGATCAAATTCGGATCCCAGTAACCGCCCGCACCTCCTGAAAGGATTTTCACCGCACGGTCGACTGACATGCCCTCGCGATAAGGACGGTCACTCGTCATTGCATCAAATGCGTCGCAGACGCCAGGATGCGTCCATCGATGGGGATGTTTTCGCCGACCAGTTTGTCTGGATATCCGCCACCATCCCAATGTTCGTGGTGGTACAGGACACCGGGCAGGATGTCTTGCAGCGCGTCGAGCTCTTGGAGGATTCTCCAGCCAGAATCCGTGTGCGTTTCAATGATGGCACGTTCTTCGTCGTTGAGTGCGTTGGGCTTTTGCAGCACTCCGTCCGGGATCGCGATTTTGCCCACATCGTGCAGTAGACCCGTCAAGTAAATCCGTTCACATTCGATCGCGCTAAAACCGATTTTCGAGGCGAGTAATCGGGCGAAGCATGCGACTCGTTCGCTATGCCCGCATGTATAGGGGTCACGCGCTTCGACGGCATTGACCAATGCCCGAATGACATCGGTAAAGAGCTCTTCCTTTTGACGCAGTAATCGAATGTTATTGAGCTGCGAGGCAAGTTGATTGGAAACCGTCTCCATCAACGAAGCTTGCACCGTTGTGAAGCCCAATTGAGCCCATGGCAAATCGTCCATTTCGTCTTTGATACGGTTGCACGCGATGACCCAACCGTGCAGCCGGCCTTCACTGCTGCACTCGACCATCACGAGTTCGTTGATCGCGTCGCCACCATCGGCGATCGAACCGATGTTGACGTTTCGTACGACGGGCTGCTGGCTTGTCTCGTTTCGGAGTTGTTCGATCAGATCCCAAGCGACTTGGTCTTCGAGCAGCTTGGCATTGGTCCAAAGTGGCGAACGCATTTGGTGTTCGTCCATCAACACTGCCGCCATCGACTGTGCTCCCACTCCGCCGGCCAGCGGACGAAGCGAGGAAATCACGAACGTGTCGATTTCCTCGGCGCTCTGTGGCAATTCTAAGCTGGACGCCAATGTTCGAATCAACGACAGTTCTTCGAAGTCCTGCATCACTTGGTTGGTCAGCGAATCGACTTCCGAAAGGAGCTGTTTGTTTTCGTGTCGCGCCGTCACGAGTTGTAAGATGGCAAGAGCATGGTTGCCTACTCGTTTGGCATGGTTCGCTTCGCATTGCCAGACCGCGACAGATCCTTGTGGCAAAACAAGCCCTTGGCGGACATGCCCTTCGTGCTCGACAGAGTGCACACGAGAAGGGTCTGCGAGAGTCTGCTGGGCAAATGCATCTTCGTCAGCCGATTGGAAAAGGTGGATCGCGTAGCCGATTTCGTTCGCGATTCGCATCGCGATGAAGTGGTCAAGATCGCTTGGGGTTCCGCCGGTGACAGTGGGGACTACTGACTCATCTGGCTGTGGGGCTCCAGACTGTTGAATCATTGGTGAACTCCCGGAAACGTTGGAACCGCTGTCAATGTTCCAGCGACAGTGTTGATCGGCGGAATGATATCTCGCTCTGGCAGTGTCGTGTGTGTCGCTTCTGCCACTGCTTCAACGACGACTGCGGGGCTAAAGGGTTTACCAAAGACTTCCTGTACGCCAAGTTCGATGACGCGAGGGTCACGCGAGAGTTCGAGCTTTCGCCCCGTGACGAGAAAGCAAGGCATCTCCGGCCGCAGTTGGCGGATGCGTGCGATCAGTTCCAGGCCCGACAAGGCTGGCATTTCGTGGTCGCTGACGACGGCGGCGATCTCGGTGTCCTGAAATGCTTCCCAGGCGGTTGCCCCGTCGGCACAGGTGATCGGCGTAAATCCACAGGACTGGAACTTGAAGGAAAGAACCCGAGCCAATCCAGGATTGTCTTCTGCGATAAGGATCTTCTTGCTATCGGAAGTCATGGTGGTGGGAGAGTGCGCTCACGATGACGAGGAAACGGTCGTGGCACCCGCTGGGAGTTCATCCTGCGGGAGACAAGGAGACACGTCGGAGTCTGCCAGGATCATCTGACAGAATCGTGCTACTAATTCTGGGTCATGCATTCCTTGCTTGGCGCGATGTTTCAGGATTTCGAGGGCTTCCGTTTGCGTTTTTGCCCTCCGAAACGGGCGATCATTCGTCAACGCGCTATAGACGTCCACGATTCCAACAATTTGAGCTTTCAGCGGGATCTCATTCGCCCGCAATCCGTCCGGATAACCGGTACCATCGAAATGTTCTTTGTGATGCCGAATGATTGGCAGAACCGGTGCGAGCGGTTTAAGCGGCGCGCAGATATCACACCCGACACGTGGATGTTGGTGAAAGAGCGCTCGTTCGCGTGGCGTCAGCGGACCGGTCTTTTCAAGAATTGAATCCGGGATCGCGATCTTTCCGACGTTGTGCAAGATCGCACCGAAGCGAAGCGTTTTGAGTTCGCCCGCGTCCATCCCCAGTACCTTTCCAAAGGACACGGCGTAGTTGGCTGCCTGTTCGACATGACCGCTGCTATATCCGTCCTTGCTGGCGACGGCTCTGGCCAAAGACAACGCGACGCTTTCCGCACCGATCATTTCGGCATTGCCGCGGTGCAGGCGTGTGATCGAACGGAGGCGGACATTCAATTCGCCGCGATTGATCGGCTTGCTAAGAAATTCATCCGCACCAGCATCGACTGCATCCTGTATTTCTTCGTTTGATCCCGAAGTCGTCAACATCACGACCGGGATCGTTCTGAACTGCATGTCGTCTTTGAGCATCCGGCAGACCGTTAGTCCATCCATTCCGCCGCTGATACCGGCATCCAGCAAGATTGCGTGCGGTTCAGGAGTCGCGGTGGCGATTGAAAACGCATCGGCACCATTGGTCGCTTCAGTGATGTCATAGGATTCGCCACCAAGGGCAAGCCGCAGCAGTTTGCGGACGGTTGCGTTTCCGTCGGCGACCAAGATTCGCATCTTTTGGTCGACCTCGGCAGCCGCCTGCGAAAATGTCTCGGCAAAGCCCTTCGTGATGTGGTGATCGAGTTCACAATCAATTGCGGTTGTCATCGTTCTACCTTGCGTCTCAGACGCTCATCATGTCGTAGTTGAATACCGCATCGCCGGGCCGTACTGTCTCGTCGATGATCGTGTCATGGTTGGAATCGAAAGCGTCTGCTGTTCGTGGCAAACGAATCGTGAACATGGTTCCGGTTTCAACCACGCTTTCCACTGAGATCGAACCGCCATGCAATTCGGTCAAATGTTTGATGATCGCCAGCCCTAAACCGGTGCCAATTCCTTGGTCTGCAATCGCAGCTTGGTAATACGGTTCGAACAAGTGCTTCATGTGTTCCGGAGCGATACCGCGTCCGGTATCTCGTACGGTGATTCGGAACTGTTGCTCGTCGTCCGGTCGAATTTGGATGATCGCGGTCCCGCCCGGTTCGTTGTACTTGATCGCATTGGAAAGCAAGTTCAACAAGATTTGTCGAAGGCGTAGCGGGTCAGCGGTTACTTCGGTCAGTCGGCTATCCACTTGTGCGGTCAACGTGACCGATTTTTCTTTCGCACGAGGCGTGACCATCGCCACACACTGGTCAACCAGTTCTACGAGGCTACCGGTTGCGGTGCCAAGCGGATCATCCCCGCTTCAGCCTTCGCATAGTCCAAGATGTCATTGACGAGCGCCAACAGGTGATGCGCCGAGTCGTCGATGTCTTTGACAAAGTCTTGCTGCGCTTCGTTCAAATCACCGGTGCTCCCATCGAGCAACGTTTCGCTGATTGCGGTGATCGTCGAAAGCGGGGTGCGTACTTCGTGCGACGTTTGTCGCAACGCTTGAGCACGCATTGCGACAAGTTGCTCTTGGATTTGATTTTCGATCGCACGCTGTTTTTCTTCACGTTGCAACCGATAGCTCGCCATCAAGACTCGGAGCGTCAAGTACAGAATCGATCCGAGTGCGATCATGTCGCGCACCGCATCAAAGATCGGGCTCCAGACCGTCGGTTTGGCCGCGTAGTACAGCTGAGCGAACATCGTTCCGGCAACGATGGCGACCACCGCAGTGGCAAACCCCAACGATCCGCGACGAACCAGTGCGAACGCGGCACCGACAGCGGCCAGGTAATACAGGATCAGAACAAAGCGATCTTCGAACGCATGCTGGTGCATCGTCGCGAGGAAAAAGACCGTCGCCGCAAAGACCAAGCGATCGGGTTTCAATAGACGCAGTAACGTGTTTTGGGGCGAGGCCATGTCGTGGGCTCCGGATCCTGCAATCGCTCGGCGTGAGCGACTTTGTCCGAAAACCCTACGTTGCAGTTTTCAGCGTCTAACGGCTTTTGAAGATGGGGGCGAGATACTCCAATCAGGCTATCGGAAAGTGTGCAGTCATAGGGACCGTACCGATTAAACTGACGCCATGCCGCCAAACGGCGGGGTCACGCCTGATATCGTTATGACTGCGTTGACGGACTAGGCGTGTTAGCAGATTGATTTGCGCGGGGCACATCGCCGCTTTCCGGAGCGGATTGGTCGCTCGGTTTTGCCTGTGCGTCGTCGTCATCCGTTGGATTCGGTACAGGCACGAGAACCAGACGCACGGGGGTGTCGCGAGGCGGGATTTTGGTTTCAAACGGCTCGAACCGCAGCGAATCCGCGTCCGCACTGCTGCTGATCGCCACGTCCAGCATCGCGCTCGAGAAATTCGAAACGCAGATCATGTCGCCACCATCGGCTTCGTAGTACTCCCGTTTGTCTTCTGGGTCCTGCCAAAAACCGCTGCCAGCGAAGACCCACTCGGTCTTCATCGGACCGTCGATGTCCAAGTCATGGATCCACTCACGTGCGTCGACCGCTTGGAACTTGCCGTCTTTGTCGTACCAGCAAACCCAAACGCGGATGACTTGCCCAGTGGGCGGGACAAACGTGGGGCGGAATCGAACCGGCGTTCCCGGTGTGGCTTCGATCGCGAGCAACGCCGCGTGGACATCACGGGATCGACTCAGTGCCGCGACGATCGATTCATGTTCTTTCGTCCCGACCGGGCAAGCAAACATTTCTAACGGGCCACGCGTCATCGCAACATAGCCATCGATGTAGACTCGTTTGCGTTTCGCATCGATCCACAGTCGGCCATCTTTGCTGAGTGAAGTTCCACCTGGAGGCGGCAGAAACGCTTTTTCGGCAATGTCCTCTGGAGATGGTCCGCGGTCCCAGCGACTTGCTGCCGGCGTTTCTGATTCCGTCGCGGTGGGAGCCTCCGTTCCGCCTGGGCCGTTCAACGACAACATCTCGTCGGTCCCGGAACCAGCCGGAGATACTGGAGGAAGTGTCGCGGACTTGGAATCACCGCTTTCCGCACCGATCGCGGTGCCAGAAGATTGTGATTTGTTTGAGTCCGTTGATTCGGTTACCGCTGCTCCGTTGCCAGTTTCGGTGGTCGTGGTCTGCTGTGGTGAATCGACGGTCGCTTCCGAAGTCGATGAAGCGGCCGACTTTGGCCCACCCTTCTCTGAGGCTCGGTTGCATCCGGCGGCAACCAATCCGATCAACACGAGGGGAACTAGGAAGCTGTGCTTGCGAATCACGACAATACCTCTTGGCGGTCGATGTTGCCGAAGCCGGCCTTGGAGCACGGCAACAGCAATGTCTGGTCTGGGTAGGTGCAAGACTGATCGAGACTAGGTAACTTGGGCAAAGAAACTCGGGTCTACAGGCCGTTTGGCTTGTCGAATTCCCATCACGAGGTTCAGTCCACTGTTGAAGGTAGCGTATCCGGTGCAGGTACGATGCCAAAGAGCACACCTGACGTTCCGACGCGGAATTTTCGTCGGGCTTGGTTTCGCTCCTCTTTTCGATCATCTGCCATGTCTGACCAGTTGCCCCCAATGACCGATACGATCGAAGGCCCAGAGATGATCGAGAATTCTGACGCCGCGGAACGCGATATTCCCGCGTCCGACGTGTCGTCACCGATGCTGACTCAGTGGACGACGCTACGCAAACAGGTACTGCAGCGGCAGCGTGAGCTCGGGCCAAAAGCGATCTTTGGTGCGGCCGCAAAATCGGGTGGTGTCTATCGGTGGGGACTGGATTTGGCGAATCTTCAGCCATTCGATGGCGGACTTTTCATCGAGTTCCTTTCTCGGGTCGCGACGAATTCTGCAGTCAACAGTCCGCGATTCAATGATCTCGACATTCAGCAACTCCTTGCTGACATCAATGACCTTGCGGCGATGCAGGGTGACGAGTGGACCATCAAACAGTCTGCGATGATGGTCGTTGCCGCCGCCTCTTTGCCGGGGTTGTTCAAGCATCTTGATGAAGCCAGCTGGTGGGGACTGCTGGGCACCATCCAAGAATTTCGCGAGACCTGGTTGGACCAGGACGGCGCCCACCCTGCATTCCAAATCGCAGTCGTCGAAATCGGTTTGACGCTCAGTGTCTTTTTGGAACCCCTGCCGTCATGTCGGCGGATGGGTGAACACGCCTTGCAAGCGTTGGCGAGATTCATCGATCAGACCGAAGATTGCGTCGGTGCGGCATTGGAGTATCCCGGTGATGTGCGATTACTACTCGCATCGTTGATCCGATGCCAACGATTGCTTGACGCGTTTGCGGATCAACTGCACGGTCAAAAGAAGCGTCAGCAGAAACGATTTGAAAAGCTGCTCGTCAAACTTGCCGAAGTCGGACGCGAGTTGACTGTCTGGACGCTTGCCTTGTCACGAGGTGAAGGAAGTAACGCTTGGACCGCTACCACAGGTTCGCATGCGAATGGTTCGCGACGAGTCGACATCGGCGCCGGTGGTCTGTTGCA